>NZ_VWWC01000100.1:0-27530 GCF_011753175.1 Burkholderia sp. Cy-637
CCACGCGCGCCCGGGCGCAGGGCTGAACGCCGGCGCCTGCCCGGCAGCGCCGCGCCCTCAGCGCCGCGGGCGCAGGAAGGGCAGGCGCGCGGCCAGCGGCCCGTAGAGCTTGGCGACCAGGTAGAGCAGGCCGATCGCGACCGCGTCGGCGGTCAGCCCGAGCGGCACGTCGAGATAACCGTCGGTCTGCCAGTACAGCACCGAATCCACCGACAGCGAGATCCCCGTGCCGGCCACGAAGCAGAGCAGGCCCTGGCGGCCGATCGTGCCGATCCAGGGCATCGCCCGCGCCACCTTGTGCATCCAGCCCAGGTGGACCAGCTTGGCGGCCAGCCAGGCGATCGCCAGGAAGTTGAGCAGGCGCACCGCGCCGAGGTTCTGCTTGATGGCCGGATCGGTCGGGAACGGCTCGATGCGCAGCCGGTAATAGGCGCCCGCGGCCACCACGGCCACCGCCAGCGCCGTCACCAGCACCCCGCGCGGCTGCCGCGAGAGCGCCGCGTAGACCGGCTGGCAGCGGCACAGCGCGCCGAGCACGAACAGGAACTGCCAGGCGAAGGGATTGAAGTCCCAGGGCATGCCGTCGACGCCCGGCAGGTAGCCGGCGATGCGCCGCGCCGAAAGCCAGCCCAGCAGGCTGATCGCCAGCAGCAGCCAGGGCTTGCCGCGCGCCAGCGGCAGCGCCAGCGGCACCAGCGCCGCGAAGATCGCGTACATCGGCAGCACCGAGGCGAGGTAGGGCTGGCGGCGGAACAGCAGGATGTCGCGCAGCGCCGCGAGCGGCTTGTGCAGCAGCCCTTCCAGGTCGTTGGTCGGCATGTTCGGGCCGTCGATCGCGAGCGCGTTGAGGGCCGCCGTGATCAGCAGCATCAGCCCGGCGGTGATCAGGAAGGCGCGGTAGATCTCGAAGGCGCGGCGGATGAAGCGCTGGCGCGCGACCGCCTCGGTCTGGCGCTCGGCCAGCGAGTTGTAGGCGATCGCGGTGGCGAAGCCGCCCAGGAACACGAACACCTCGGCCGCGTCGCACAGCGCGTAGGCGTGCAGCGTCACGCGCGACAGGATGCTGCCGCCGATATGGTCGACCACGATCACCAGCAGCACCAGCCCGCGAAAGAAATCGAGCTCGGCGAAACGGCCGGCGCGCGGCGCCGGCGCATGGGCGGGCGCGTTCATGCGCGAGGGCGCCGGCGGGCGCGGAAACGGGCAGCGGAAGAGGGCGCGCGGACGATGGCGGCGCGCGACGGAAAACTCGGCATGAAGCGGACGGCGGGGAGCGGAAACGGACGTGATTGTGCCATCGTTGCGGGGGCATCGACGGTTCGCGCGGCCCGGCTCGATCCGCACCAGCCTGGCGCATCGCCGGCGCGCCGCGCCGCGACTCGCGCGGGGCCGCGCCGGCAGCCCGCGCGGGCGCCCCCGGCGGTCCTTCCGGGCGCTTGTCCGAAAGGGCGCGGCAAGCGTTGCGCAAGCCGGGCCGAAGCGCTTGCGCAAGTCCGAGTTGGTAATGCGCAACGACCACGTTTGCCGCCCCGAACGACATGGACGGCGTGATTCGGCCGTGACACACTTTGCTCCGTGATTCGCGCAGCCGGCGTGCCGACCGGGCCGCGCATCGCCAACTCGAGGTCCAACGGACGACGCCCGCGTCGAGCGCTCCGGCGGCCATTCCAGTTTTCCGGTTCGGAGACTGTCGACGATGAACAAGTTCCTGCTGCCCGCCGCCGCCGCTGCCGTTGCAATGGCGCTGGCCGCACCCGCCTGGGCGCAGTCCAGCGTCACGCTCTACGGCGTGATCGACGAAGGCGTCAACTATACGAACAATGTCGGCGTGAACGGCACCAACCGCAGCGTCTATGCGCTGGCCAGCGGCTTTGCCCAGCGCAGCAGCTGGGGCCTGCGCGGCGCCGAGGACCTGGGCGGCGGCCTGAAGGCGATCTTCGCGCTCGAGAACGGTTTCGACCTCAGCAACGGCACGCTCAGCGACGGCGGCCGGATGTTCGGCCGCCAGGCCTTCGTCGGGCTCACCCACGCGCAATACGGCGCGCTGAGCTTCGGCCGCCAATACGACTCGGTGGTCGACTACCTCGCGCCGATGACGGCGGCCGGCAGTTGGGGCGGCATGCTGATGTCGCATCCGTTCGACAACGACAACGCCGACAACACGGTGCGCGCCAACAATGCCGTCAAGTACGCCAGCCCCGATTTCGGCGGCCTGAGCTTCGGCGGCGTCTACAGCTTCAGCAACGAGACCGGCTTCGCCAACAATCGCCAGTACAGCGCCGGGGCGCGTTACGCGTTCGGCGGCCTGCAGGTCGGCGCGGCCTATCTGCAGGCCGACAACCCCGGTCGCACGGCCGACGGCGCGGTGGCGAGCAACGACGCCAACTTCACCGCCGATCGCCTGCGCATCTTCGGCGGCGGCGTGAACTACACCTTCGGCGAGACCACGGTCGGCTTCGTCTACACCAAGACCGACCTGAAGAACCCGGTCGCCACCGCCTACCTGCCCTCGGGCACGTTGTCGGGGCTCGGGCTGACCGCCACCAAATTCGACAACTTCGAGATCAACGGCAAGTACCAGCTCACGCCGGCCTTCTTCGTCGGCGCGCAATACACCTACACCAGCGGCACCTTCGACGCGGCCGACGGCAGCGCCAAGCCGCATTACCACACGGTCGGGCTGATGGCCGACTACAGCCTGTCCAAGCAGACCGACGTCTACCTGCAGGGCGCCTGGCAGCGCGTGGGCGGCGGCGCCTCGGGCAGCGTGTTCGACGGCGCCTACCTGGTCGGCACCGACGGCCCCTCGGCCTCGTCGAGCCAGTTCTCGGTGCGCGCGGCGATCCGGCACAAGTTCTGATCCGGAAGGCGGCGGGGCGCCGGCCGGCGCCGTTTGCCGCTTGCCGCGCCGATTTCCCTTTCCTCTGACGTGTCGTTCCGGCGACGCGTTTTTGTTTTCGTCTCGATCGCAACTAACGGTCTGTCGCGCCAAGCCACCGCCAACGGCGCTGCGCGCCGGCCGATCAGGTCCAGCAAGCCGGCCGCCCAGCCTACCCGAGCCAGGCTCAGGCAAAACCAGATGGCCGGGCCGTGGCGATGCCCTCACCATCGCGGCATTCGTCCCTTGAAAACCCAATCCCTGCGCAGGATGTTCCATGATCGATGATGGTTCGACGCTCGCGATCGTCGTCGCGGTATTCGCCCTGGCCGGGGTGGTGAAGGGCATGATCGGGCTGGGCCTGCCGACCATCGCGATGGGCCTGCTGACGCTGGCGATGCCGCCCGCCGCGGCCGCCAGCCTGCTGGTGGTGCCCTCGCTGGTCACCAATGTCTGGCAACTGCTGCGCGGCCCCGCGTTCGGCGCGCTGGCCCGGCGCCTGGCCACGCTGCTCGCCGGGCTCGCGCTCGGCACCTTCGCCGGCGGCCTGCCGTCGCTGGCGCATGCCGCCCCGTGGACTCGCGACGCGCTCGGCGCGGTGGTCGCGCTGTACGGCCTGTGGGGCCTGGCCGCCGCGCGCCTGCCGGCGCCGGGCCGCCACGAGCGCTGGCTGTCGCCGCTGGTCGGCTACCTGACGGGCGCGGTGACGGCCGCCACCGGCGTGTTCGTGATGCCGGCCGTGCCTTACCTGCAGGCGCTGCAGCTCGGCAAGGACGAACTGGTGCAGGCGCTCGGGCTGTCCTTCACCGCCTCGACCCTGGCGCTGGCCGCGCAACTGGCCTGGAGCGCCAGCCTGCAACCGGTCGACTTCGGCATGTCGGCGTTCGCGCTGGTGCCGGCGCTGCTCGGCATGGCGGGCGGCCAGGTGCTGCGCGGCCGGGTGGGCGAGCGCGCTTTCCGCCGCGTGTTCTTCGCGGGGCTGGTGGTGCTCGGGATCTACATGGCGATCGCGCCCGCGCATGCTTGACACCGCTTGGCTAAGGCGGCTTGCTTGAGGCGGCTTGCCTGAAGCCGGTTGCCGGTCCGGCGAAAACCCCGCATCCTTGTCGGCGCCCGCGCTCGCGGGCGCATCATGGCAGGCTGCCGCCGCCGACTTCATCGCGCCGCGCGCGCCGCCGAGATACATGGGACATCACGCCAAGCCTCGCCCCGACGATTCCGCCCGCGATACCCCGCAGGTCCTGCACCGCGCGCTCGCCGAGCATCTGGCCGGCGAGATCGGGGCCGGCCTCTGGAGCGCCGGGCAGCGCCTGCCCTCGGTGCGCGAGCTGGCGCGCAGCCGCTCGGTCAGCGTCACCACGGTGCTGGCCGCCTACCGGGCGCTCGAGGATCGGCGCCTGATCGAGAGCCGGCCGAAGCAGGGCTATTTCGTCAGCGGCCCGGCGGGCGAACCGCGGCAGGTCGCGACGCGCGTGAGCGAGGTGGCCGGCCAGGGCGCCGCGCCCTGGCCCGGCGTCGATCCCACGCGGCTCGGCGATGACGGACTCGAGCACGACGCGCTCGACCCCATCGCGCTCGGCGACATGGAAGGCCGCCCCGGCGTGGTCTCGTTCGGCACCGCCTTGTGCGGCGAGGCGCTGTTCCCGGTCGAGGCGCTGGCGCGCAGCATTGCCTCCACGGCGCGGCGCCACGGCGGGCTGCTCGCCGCGGTGTCGTTCTCGCCCGGCGCCGAGCGCTTGCGCGCCAGCCTGGCCTCGCACGCGGCGAACTGGAATTGCCACTTCGGCGCCGACGAGGTGCTGGTCACCAATGGCTGCGTCGAGGCCTTCGGCCTGTGCCTGCAGACCGTGGCGCGGCCCGGCGATGCGGTGATCGTCGAATCGCCGGCCTATTACGGCTTCCTCTCGACGCTGGCGCGGCTCGGCATGCAGCCCCTGCCGATCCGCTTCGACGGCCGCGCCGGCGAGGCGCTGGCCGAGATCGAGCGGCTCGCCGGCGAACGGCGCATCGGCGCCTGCCTGTTGTCGACGGCGGTCAGCAATCCCACCGGCGCGAGCCTGGACGACCCGACGCGCGCTGCGCTGGTCACCTTGTTGGCGGCGCGCGCGATCCCGCTGATCGAGGACGCCACCTTCAGCGACCTGCATTTCGAGTCCGTGCAGCGCGCGGCCAAGTCCTACGACCGCGACGGCAACGTGCTGCTCTGCAGTTCGCTGTCGAAGACGCTGGCGCCGGGGCTGCGGCTCGGCTGGGTCAGCGGCGGGCGTTTCCACCGCGAGATCGTCGAGTTGAAGCGCACCATGAGCGTCGGCCAGCCGCTGATCATCCAGGAGGCCGTCGGGCAGTTCCTCGACGGCGGCGGCTATCGGCATCATCTGCGGCGGCTGCGGGCGCGTTGCCGCGCGCAGGTCGACGAGACGGTCGAGCACCTGCGTGCTCGCGTGCCGGAAGGCACGCTGGTGGAGGCGCCGGAAGGCGGTTACCTGTTGTGGGTGGGGCTGCCGGAAGGGGTGTCGTCGGAAGCGTTGGCGCGGCGCGCGGGCCGCGAGGGGATCGCCTTCGCGCCCGGCACGCTGTTCGCGCCCGAGCGCGTGTATGACGACCGGATCCGGCTCAATTGCGGCTACCCGCTCGACGAAACGCGGCGCGCGGCGCTCACGCGGCTGGCCGCGCTGATCGGGGAGATGGCGGGCTAGCTGTCCGCGCGCCCGCGCCGCCGGGCGTTCAGAGGTTCAGCGAGCCGCGCGAGACTAGCACCGCGTGACCGCCGATCTCGAAGCGCGGCCCATCCTCGGTGCGGCGCCAGAAGAGGCTCGCGTCGCGGCCGAGGTGGCGCCCTTGGGACGCCGTCGCGACCGCGCCGTTGCCACGCGCCGGCCATCGCCCCTTCGCCGCCAGCATCGCGGCCGCGCAGGCATTGCCGCCGCCGCAGGCGGCATCCTCGTCGACGCCGATCGCCGGGCCGAACGAGCGCAGTTCGAAATCGGCCGCGCCGTGCCGGCCGGGCGCCACCGCCGTGATGCCCGACACTTCGTGGCGCCGGCTCAGCTGCTCGATGGCATCCAGCTCGGGCGCCAGCGCGTCGAGCCTTTCGGCCGATTCGAACCAGACCACCAGCCAGCGCGCGCCGGCCGCCACGCAGGCCATGTCAGCGTGTCGGCCGCTCGAGCCGAGCGCACCGAGCACCTCGCGCGCGCCTTGCGCATCGAGCGGCTCGATACGCGGCTCGGGCGTCTCGAACCAGATCCTGCCGTCATCGCCGTCGTCGACGCGCATCGTCACCTGCCCATGAGGGCTCTGCTGCACCAGCCTGCCCGCGCGCGGCGTCACCAGCCCGGCGGCGAGCAGCGCCCGCGCGGTGCCGATCGAGGGATGGCCGGCGAAGGGCAGTTCGCGCCGGGGCGACCAGATCCGCACGTGGTAGTCCGCGCCGCCGCGCGCTGCCTCGCCATCCGGCGCCGGCATCGCGAACACCGTTTCGGGCATGCCGTTCCACGCGGCCAGCGCCTGCATGCGCGCCGCGTCGGGCATCGCGTCGGGCAGTACCACGGCGACCGGATTGCCGAGCAGCGCGCGCCGCGTGAACACGTCGACGAGAAACAGCGTGGCGTTCACGACACGGCCTCCTCGGCGAGTTCCGCGAGCAATTCGCCAGCCCGTTCGCAATCCTCACGGCTCACGTCGAGATGCGTGGTGACGCGGATCCGCGTGTCGTCGAGCGCGCGAATCCGCACGCCGCGCGCGAGCGCGCGCTCGGCGAAGGCACGCGCGCCTATCGGCAACTCGGGCAACCCTGGCAGCGCGAACAGCAGGATATTGGTTTGCGGATGTGCCTCCAGCCGAAGGCCGGGCGCGGCCGCCAGGCGCGCCGCGATCAGCGCCGCATGCGCGTGATCGTCGGCGAGCCGCTCGACGTGATGGTCGAGCGCATGCAGCGCCGCCGCCGCGAGGATCCCCGACTGGCGCATCGCGCCGCCGAGCCGGTATTTCCAGGTCCAGGCCTCGCGCACGAAGCGCGCGCTGCCGGCCAGCACCGCGCCGACCGGGCAGCCCAGCCCCTTGCTGAAGTCGAGCCAGGCGCTGTCCCAGCCTTGCGCGTAGGTGGCGGCGGCGATGCCGGTGGCGACCGAGGCGTTCAGCAGGCGCGCGCCGTCCAGGTGCGCGACGAGGCCGGCTTCATGCGCCACGTCGCGTACCGCGCGCAGCGTGTCGAGCGGCCAGATCGCGCCGCCGCTGAAATTGGTGGTCTGCTCGATCGATACCATCGCCGAGCGCGGCGCGGTGCGCGAGGGCGCGCGGATCGCGGCGCGGCATTGCTCGGCCGTGAAGATGCCGTCGCGCGTGACCAGCGGCGCGATCGCCACGCCTGCGATGGCCGAGGCGCCGGCCGCCTCGGTCGCGCAGATGTGGGCGCCGGCGTCGGCGATCAGCTCGTCGCCGGGACGCGTGTGGACCAGGGTGGCGACCAGGTTGCACATGGTGCCCGACGGCATGAACACCGCCGCCTCGCAGCCGAGCAGGGCGGCCACGCGTTCGCAGAGCGCGCGCGTGCTCGGGTCCTCGTCGGCCTGCTCGTCGCCGACCGGCGCGGCGGCCATCGCCGCGCGCATCGCCGCGGTGGGGCGCGTCTGGGTATCGCTGTAGAGATCGATCATTGCGACGCCTCGGCGGGCCAGGCGGCACCGGCGCCGGCATCTGGCTCGGTACCTGTCTCGGTACCCGCCGCGACGTCCGGCGCGGCATCCGGCACGAAGGGGGCATACAGCGCCTCGTCGGCCGCGCCCGATGCACCACCTACGCTCGCCAAGCCGTCGAAGCCGTCGTGGAAGCTGGCCGGCGCCAGCGCGCGGCGGTTCACGCGCAGCTCGAACACGTCGAAGCGGTTGTAGTAGCCCACCACGTCCTGGAACTGCTTGGGCACCACGCAGCGGGCCAGGTCGATATCGGCATAGACGATGCCTTCCTCGTCGCGCAGCACCTCGCTGATCACCGTGCCGTTCGGCCCGAAGATCATCGACACGCTCTTGGGCGACTCCTCCAGCAGGCGCCGCGCGCGGGCGTCGTCGCGCGCGATCAGGTTGATCGCCTCCGGCGGCAGGAAGCCCGAGGCGACGATGTTGAACAGCTTGCCCTCGAAGGCATGGGCGCCCGCGCGCAGCCGGATCGCGGCCTCCAGGTCGTAGCCGCCCTCGCCGGGCGGGTGGGTCGGCCAGCGCGGCGAGAACGAGGAGATATGGACGTTCTCGCCCTGCGCCAGCAGCGCGAAGCGCGCCAGCGAATTGGTGTTCTCGCCGCACACCAGCGCGCCGATCCGGCCCAGCGGCGTATCCACCACGCGCAGGCCGCTGCCGTCGCCGTTGGCCCAGGTCAGCTTCTCCCAGTAGGTCGGCACCAGCTTGCGATGGCGGTTCAGCAGGCGGCCGTCCGCGCCGATCAGCAGGTTGCTGTCCCAGATGCAGGCGGGGCTGACATGCGTGCCTTCGTTGATGCCGATCGAGGCGATCACGCCGTGGCGGCGCGCGGCTTCCTGCAACTGCCGCACCTCGGGGCCGGGCACGCGGATCGCGCTGGCGGCCAGGCGCTCGAAGAAGGGATGCACGTCGACCGGCGCGAACACGCCCGACCAGACCGGGAAGGCCGACACGAAGGCTTCCGGGAAGGCCACCAGGGCCGCGCCGTTGGCGGCGGCCTCGGCGATCAGCGCGCAGGCCTTGTCGACGGTGCGCGGCGTATCGAAGTAACAGGGCGCGACATGGCAGGCGGCCGCGCGAAATGCCGGGTAGGAATTCATGATCGACGGGAGTGACGAGGGAGCGGCCATTGTCGGGCGCGCCGCCGCGGCGTGTCGATGCACAGAGCCCGGCGATTCCGCTGGAACAGGGCGGCCCGGGCGGGCCGCTCGCCGAGCTTGCTCGATGAGCCATGCAGTCGGCCGCTCGGTCAGCCGCTCGGTCAGCCGCTCGATCAGCGGCTCGATCAGCGGCTCGACCGGGCGGCTCAGCCGCCCGCCGGTTCTTCCGCCGGGCCGCCCTCGCTGAGAAAATCGACGAACTCGCGCGTGTATTTCGGCAGTGCCTCGAAATCGCGCGCGCAGAGCACCAGCCGCCGGTGGGCCCAGGCGTCGGTCAACTCGATGGTGGCCAGCTTCATGCTGGCCATCGCGCGCTGCGCGGCATGGCGCGACACCACGCCGATCCCGACCCCGCTCTCGATCACGCGGCAGATCGCGTCGAAGCTGCGCAACTGGGCGCGGTAGGTGATGCGCTTGCCGAGCGCGCGGGCCTGGTCGGCCAGGTGCGCGTGCAGGGCGCTGCCTTCGGTCAGGCCGATGAATTCCGCGTCGACGATCTCGTCGAACGACACCGAGCCGCGCCGCGCCAGCGGATCCCCGGCCGCGGCGACCACCAGCAGCCAGTCCTCGCGGAACGGCTTCTGTTCCAGCCCCTCCAGCCCGACCGAATCGGCGACGATGCCGACCTCGGCGGTGCGGCTGCGGATCGCGTGGACGATCTCCTCGCTGGAGCGCTCCTCGACGCTGACCGACATGCGCGGATGGCGCGGCAGGTAGGCCGCGAGCGCGTCGGGCAGGTACTCGCTGAGCGAGGCGGTGTTGCAGAGCAGGCGGATCCGGCCGCGCAGGCCGTCGCCGTATTGCTGCAGCTCGCCGTGCATCTGGTCGATCTGCTGCAGCACGGTGCGCGCGTGGTGCTCGAGCGAGCGGCCCGCGTCGGTCGGCAGGGTGCCGCTCTTCGTGCGGTGCAGCAGCGGCACGCCGAGCGTGTCCTCCATGCCGCGGATCCGCTCGCTGGCCGATTGCAGGGTGATGTGGGTGCGCTCGGCGCCGCCGGTGATGCTGCCCGCCTGACAGACGTTCAGGAACAGGCGCAGGTCGGTGAGATCGAATCGCATGTGGGGTTCCGTTGCGGGGAGGGGCGGCCGTCGGGCGCGACGCGCCGCGGCCGGCGATACGGTAGCAGGCTTCGCGCGGCGCGGGCGTCAGTCATTGCCTGAGGATCGCTTCGACAGATCCGCATGGTCGGCGCGGCCGCGCTCGCCGATCATGCGCCTCATGGCCCGGCCACGGGCTTTCCTCGTTTTTCGTCCATGCCAGGAGGTGGGTATGCAGGTCGGTCCCGACTGGTTCGTTTCGCTCAAGCTCGCGCTGCATATCCTGATGCTCTGCATCGGCCTGGCGACGGCCTGGCACACGCTGCTCGAGCGGCTCGGCTGAGCGCGCCGCCACGGCCTCACTTGCGGCCGACCCGGTATTCGACGCCGTCCGCCCCGTAGCGCTCGGCTCGGTTGCGGGGCATTCCCGAACGATACGCGCGCGCCGGGCCGCCGCCGCAATTTGTCATGCTTGCTTGCATCCGGTTACAGGTCTGGGCCGCCAATTTTGAGAAGCTTGGCGGCCCCAGGACCGAGATCCTCGCCAGACATGAATTCCACCGCATGAACCCCAGGCAGACGATGTTCCGAGGCGCCGCGCGCGCCGCCGCGATCGCGGCCTTGTGCGCCGCCGCCGGCTGCGCGACGCAGCGCGAGGCGGTGCCGCCGAGCGACACGCTGGCGACCGGCGCCGTCGCCGTGCCGGCCGCCGCGCCCTCGGCGGCCGACGTCGCGCAGATCATGCGCGCCACGCGCCGTCATGCGCAGCGCGTCACGCTGGCCTGGCCGGCCGAGGGCCCGGTGGTGGAGCCGTTCCAGCCGGGGCGCAATCGCGGCATCGGGATCTCGGTGCGCTCGGGCGAGCCGGTGCGCGCCGCCGCCGACGGCCGCGTGATGTATGCCGGCACCGGCCTGAACGACTACGGCTCGCTGGTGATCGTGCAGCACAACGCCGATTTCCTGACCGCTTATGCGCGCGGCAGCCGCCTGCTGGTGAAGACCGGCGATATCGTGCGGCAGGGCGAGCCGATCGCCGAAGCCGGCGGCGCGGGCTGGGTGCGCGGCACGGCCGTGCTGTTCGAGGTGCGCCGCGACGGCAAGCCGGTCGATCCGGTCGCCTACCTGCCGGCGCGCGAGAGTTGATCGGGTGCGCATGGCCCGGCGTCGGCGCGGGATTCTCGGCGGCCGGGCTGGCCACGCGGATTTCCGCGCTCAGGCCCAACCCGGCTCGGCGCCGCGCGATCCGCTGCCATTTCGCCTGATCGCGCCCGGAGCCGGGGCCGAACCATCGGCGGCGCGGCGCGAACCATTGCCGCCTCGCCGCGGTCTACCCGATCCGGCATCCTGAGCCTCGCGATCGACGATGCCCGGCGGTGGCCCCGGCCATCTCGCGCCATGCCGCCGATCCACCCCTGAAACACCGATCGAGACATCGACCCGCCATGACCCATTCCCCGCTCCGCCGTTCGCTGCTGCTCGCCGCCGTTTCCGCTCCCGTTCTCGCCGCCTGCGCCGTGGTTGGCCATCGGGACGGCAAGAAGGACGGCGTGAAGGAAGACGCCCGGCCCCGCGACGCGGCCCGGCAGATCGCGGCGCTCGAAAGCGGCTTCGGCGGCCGCATCGGCGTGAGCGCGATCGACACCGGCAGCGGCCGGCGGATCCTGCACCGCGCCGACGAGCGATTTCCGCTGTGCAGCACCTTCAAGGTGGTGCTGGTCTCGGCCGTGCTGGCGCGCGCGACCGGCGACGCGCGCTTGCTGTCGAGCGTGATCCGCTACACGCGGCACGACCTGGTGAGCTATTCGCCGGTCACCGAGAAAAACCTAGCCACGGGCATGACGGTGGCGGCCTTGTGCGCCGCCGCGATCCAGTACAGCGACAACACCGCGGCCAACCTGCTGATCCGGCTGATCGGCGATCCGGCCGCGGTGACGGCCCATGCACGCTCGATCGGCGACGCCACCTTCCGCCTCGATCGCCTGGAAACCGAGCTGAACGAAGCGGTGCCCGGCGACGAACGCGATACCACCACGCCGGCCGCGATGGCCGACACGCTGCGCCGCGTCACGCTCGGCGACGGGCTCGATCCGTCCGGCCGCGCGCAACTGGTGACCTGGATGCTGGGCAATACCACCGGCGAGACGCGGATCCGTGCCGGCGTGCCGGCCGGCTGGCGGGTGGCCGACAAGACCGGCAGCGGCGGCTACGGCACCGCCAACGACGTGGCCGTGCTGTATTCGCCGAGCCGCCAGCCGGTGGTGCTGACGGTCTACACCACGCGCCCCGACAAGGACGCGAAATACGACAACGCGGCCATTGCCGCGGTCGCGCGCATCGTCACCGCCACCTTCGCCTGAGCGCCTGAACGCCTGAACGCGTGAACGCGTGAGCATCTGAACATCCGAGCGCTTCTCCGGCGTGCCGAAAGCCGGGCGCGCACGGCGCCCGGAAGCGCCCGGCGCCGGCGCGGACGAGCGCTCGCTGCAGCGGATGCCGCAAGTCACGCCGAGCCCGCCCCGGCCGGGGCCGATCGCCCACGCCACCGCGCGTACCTCGCGCTCCTCGCGCAAAACCCCCGGATCGCTTATCGTGGCGCCTTGCGCGCCGCATCGGCCGGCGCGCCCGTCTTCCGTTCGCGCCAGCCATGCATCGTCTTCCGCCGCTCAATGCCCTGCAGGTCTTCGTCACGGTCGCGCGCCACCTGAACTTCACGCGCGCGGCCGAGGCGCTGTGCCTGACCCAGGGCGCGGTCAGCCGCCAGATCCAGTCGCTCGAGGCGCATTACGGCTTCCCGCTGTTCGTGCGGCGCGCCAAGGGGCTGGCGCTGACCCCCGAGGGCGAGCAACTGCTGCCGGTGGTCAGCGAGAGCTTCGCGCGCATCGGCGACATCTCGCGGCGCCTGACGCGCCAGCGCACCGACCTGGCGCTGAAGGTGCCGACCTGCGTGATGCGCTGGATCCTGCCCAAGGTGATGCAGTTCCAGACCGAGCATCCGGACCTGCACGTGCAGATGACCACCACCTGGCGGCACGACGTCGATTTCGCGACCGAGCCCTTCGATGCGGCGATCGTCTACGGCATGGCGGCGACGCCCGAGGTGCGCGTCGTGCCGCTGTTCGCCGAGCGGCTCACGCCGGTCTGCGCGCCCGAGCTGCTGGCCGAACGGCCGATCGCCTCGGGCGCCGACCTGGCGCGCCACACGCTGCTGCATCCCACCCGCGACCATCGCGACTGGCGCCAATGGCTGGCCCATGCCGGCATCGAGGGCATCGATCCGGCGCGCGGGCCGAGCTTCGACACGCTGGACCTGGCCACCAATGCCGCCATGCAGGGCTTCGGCATCGCCATCAGCGACGTCACGCTGATCGCCGACGACGTGGCCGCGCGGCGCCTGGCGACGCCCTTCGAGGCGGTGCTCGGTACCGGCGCGCGCTACGACTTCGTCTGCCCGGCGCGCAACGCGGCCCAGCCGAAGCTGGACCTGTTCAGCGACTGGCTGGCGGCCCACCGCGACTGAGCCGCGGCGGCGGAGGACGGGATGCGCTTCGATGCGCGCTCAACGATAGTCGACGGTCACGATCATGGGGTCGCGCCGGGTACCCTGGCCCGGAATGGCGAACGGCGCGGAGGCGATCGTCAGCGTTGACGAGCCGAGCTTGCGGCCGCTGTACAGGTCGACGAAGCCGACCTGCCCGAAGGCCGGCCTGGCACAGTTCGGTTGCACGCGTGTGGCGGCGGTATCGACCTGGAACGAGCAGGGCGGCTCGACGATGCGCCCGCTGAACTGGATGGTGCCGCCCTGCGCATGCGCGGCGGTGCCGGGCAGCGCGAGGAGCGCGCAGGCGGCGAGCGGCAGGAGGGCGAGGCGCCGCCATCCTGACAGATTCGTAAGACTCGGAAAACCACGCGCAAACGATAGCGACGGCAGCGACGAACGGGCGATCATGACGGACTCCGAATCGGTGGGGTCGGACTTGTTGGCACGTCGCGGCGTGACACTCGCCGACGACGGCCTGCTCACCCGCATTGACGGCATCCAGGGCGGTTGCCTTGAGCGGATTTTTTACATTTTTTGACAAAGTTCGCTGCTTCAATGCTAGGAGATGGCCGAGCCGATGTCAGGTCGCTTCGATCGAGCCGGCGGTGGTACAAACCCGCGTGCTGAAATCGAGGTCCACGAGCGGCAAGAACGCGGATCGTCGGCGATCGCGGCCGGTCGGAAACGCATGAGGAAAGCCCGGCGCCTGGCGGCGATGTCGGCTGGCTGATGGACGGCGGGGGAGCCTGGAGCGGGAGGGAAGCTGGACCGGCTTGGTTGTACGCGCAACGGGCGTGGCGCGACGGAAGGTGGGGGCGAAGGGGCGGAACGCCGCCGAGCCGACGGCGTTCCGCGGGGCTGGCTCAGCCGGCGCGCTTGCGCACCGCGCCGACGATCACCAGCAGCACGATCGCGCCGATGATCGAGGCGATCCAGCCGGCGCCCTGGCCGGGCTGGTACCAGCCGGCGGCGCGGCCGACGTAGCCGGCGATCACCGAGCCGACGATGCCGAGCACGATGGTCATCACGATGCCCATCTTGTCGTCGCCGGGTTTCAGCGCGCGGGCGAGCAGGCCGACGATCAGGCCGACCACGAGCGTTTCGATGAGATGAATCACGGGCGCTCCTCTAGCGGTTGGGAAAAGGCATGGACCGGCCGGCGCGCGCGAAGTTCGGCATCGGGTTCGTCGCGCTTCGTCGCGATTCGACCGGGCTTGCCGTGCGATCTTACGCCAGCCGCGATTCGGTTCGCCATTCTCGCGTGCCCGGCTGGCCACCCGGCATGCTGCGCCGCGGCGTGGCCCTTGCCGCGCACGACATCGGCGGCTGCCGCGCCGCAACCGCCATGGCAGCCGCAACCGCCGCAACCGCCGCAACCGCCGCAACCGCCGCAACCGCCGCAACCGCCGCAACCGCAAGCTTCCGCCCCGGTTTCAGCCGCCGGCGCGCCGATAACCGTCGGTGGCGCGCAGCAGGGTACGCGTGTACGCGTTCGCCGCCTGTCCCGCGCGCAGCGCCTCCACCGTCAGTTGCTCGACGATCTCCCCATGCTGCATCACGGCGAGCCGCTCGCAGAGGAAGCCGACCACGGCCAGGTTGTGGCTCACCAGCAGCATGGTCAGCCCGCGCTCGCGATGCAGGCGGCGCAGCAGGTTCAGGATCTCGGCCTGCACCGAGACGTCGAGCGCCGAGGTCGGCTCGTCGAGCAGCAGCACGCGCGGCTCGACGATCAGCGCACGCGCGATCGCCACGCGCTGGCGCTGGCCGCCCGAGAGCTGGTGCGGATAGCGGAAGCGGAAGCTGCCGCCGAGCCCGACCTCGGCCAGCGCCCGCGGAATCCGCGTATCGGCGTCGGCGATGCCGTGGATCGCCAGCGGCTCGCGCAGCGTCTCGTCCACCGTGAAGCGCGGATGCAGCGAGGCATAGGGGTCCTGGAACACCATCTGCACGTCGCGGCGGAAGGCGCGGTCGAGCCGGCCGTGCACGGCGCGGCCGTCGATCGCCAGCGAGCCGGCCGAGGTGGGGACCAGGCCCGTCAGCGCGCGCAGCACGGTGGACTTGCCCGAGCCCGATTCGCCGACCAGCCCGAAGGCGCCGCCGCGCGCCACCGCGAAGCTCGCGCCGCGCAGCGCGTCGACGTGGCCGCCGCGCGTGGCGAAGCGCACCGAGGCCTCGCGCACCTCGATCATCGGCTCGGCCGGCTCGATCGGCAGTGCCGCGCCTGCCTCGATCCCGTGTTCCGGCATCATTGCTGCGCCTCCTTCAGCCAGGCCGGATCGCGCGCCAGCACCGGCAGCGCCTCGGGCGGCGCGGCCAGCGGCGGCGTCGCGCCGAGCAGCCCGCGCGTGTAGGGATGCGTCGCGTGGGCCAGATCGCGCGCCGCGCAGGTCTCCACCACGCGCCCCGCGTACATCACCGCCACGCGATCGCAGAACGACATCACCAGCGGCAGGTCGTGGCTGATGAACAGCAGGCCGCTGTTGTGCCTGGCCACCATCGCGTCGAGCACCGCCAGCACCTGCATCGACACCGCCACGTCGAGCGCCGAGGTCGGCTCGTCGGCGATCAGCAGGCGCGGCCCGGTGGAGACCATCATCGCGATCATCACGCGCTGCCCCATGCCGCCCGACAGCTCGTGCGGGTAGGCATCGGCCACGCGCGCCGGATCGCGGATCTCGACCGCCGCGAGCGCGGCCACGATGCGCTCGCGCAGCGCGCGTCCCCTCAGGCCCGGCTCGCGCAGCCGGAACGCCTCGGCCATTTGCCGGGCCACCGTCATCACCGGGTTCAGCGAGTACTTGGGATCCTGCAGGATCATCGCGATCTCGGCGCCGCAGAGTCGCCGCCGCTCGGCCTCGCGCATCGTCAGCAGGTCGCGGCCGGCGAAGCGCATGGCGCGCGCCGACCACTGCGCGGCGCCCGGCAGCAGGCCGAGCAGGGCGCGGCCCGTCAGCGACTTGCCCGAGCCGGATTCGCCGACGATGCCGAGACGTTCGCCCGGCGCGAGTGTGAGCGAGAGGTCGCGCACCGCGTCCGCGAGCCGGCCGTCGTGGCCGCGAAAGCCGATCCGCAGCCCGTCGATCTCGACCAGCGGCGCGGCGGCGGGCGGGATGTTGCCGATGGCGGGCGTCTGCATCGCGTCAGGCTCCATGGCGCGGGTCCAGCACGTCGCGCAGCCCGTCGCCGAGCAGGTTGAAGGCCAGGCTGACCAGCAGGATCGCCACCCCGGGCAGGGTGGCCACCCACCAGGCATCGAGCAGCACGTTGCGGCCCGAGGCCACCATGAAGCCCCATTCCGGGCTGGGCGGCTGCGCGCCGAGGCCGAGGAAGCCGAGCCCGGCCACCGTCAGGATGATGCCGGCCATGTCGAGCGTGGCGCGCACGATCACCGAGGACAGGCACAGCGGCACGATATAGCGGCGCAGGATGCGCCAGCCCGAGGCGCCCTGCAGGCGCGCGGCGTGGATGAAGTCGGCCTGCGCGATGCGGATCGTCTCGGCGCGCGCGAGCCGCGCATAGGCCGGCCAGGCGGTGATCGAGATCGCCACCACCGCGTTGACGATGCCCGGCCCGAGCGCGGCCGCGAAGGCCAGCGCCAGCACGATCTTCGGGAAGGCCAGGGCGATGTCGGTGAGGCGCATCAGGATGCTGTCGACGAAGCCGCCGACGAAACCGGCGGTGGTGCCGATCAGCACGCCGATCGGCACCACGATCGCCACCACCAGGATCGCGATGCCGAGCGTGATGCGCGAGCCGCCGATCATGCGCGAGAGGATGTCGCGACCGAGCTGGTCGGTGCCGAGCCAGTGCGAGGGCGTGCCGGGCGGCAGCAGCCGGTCGTTCAGCACCTGGCGCAGCGGGTCGTGCGGCATCAGCAGCGGCGCGAGCAGGGCCACCAGCACCAGCGCGGCGAGGATCGCCAGCCCCAGCAGGTTCAGCGGATTGCTTGCGAAGCGCTGCCAGCGTCGCCAGGCCAGGCCCAGCGAGGCCTGCCGGCGCGAGGCGGGCGTCTCGCTGAGCAGCCAGGCGCGCCAGCGGCCGGCGGGCGGGGGAGCTTGGGGAGGAGCGGGAGGCTGGGTCATCGGAATCCGGTGGAGGCGGCCAGGCGCGCGGGCACGGAGCGGGCCGGCGTCAGCGCGCGCGCGGATCGAACACGCGGTAGAGCGCGTCGGTCAGCAGGTTGAGGGTGATGAACATCGCGCCGATCACCAGCGTCGAGCCCAGCACCGCGTTCATGTCGCCATTGAGCAGCGCGCCGGTCAGGTAGGAGCCGATGCCGGGCCAGGCGAACACGATCTCGGTGAGCACCGAGCCTTCGAGCAGGTTGCTGTAGGTCAGCGCGATCACGGTCAGCAGCGGCACGGCGATATTGCCGAAGGCGTGGCGCCAGATCACGCGGCGCTCGGGCACGCCCTTGGCGCGCGCGGTGACGATGTATTCCTGGCTGAGCTGCTCGAGCATGAAGGCGCGCGTCATGCGGCTCAGGTAGGCCACCGAGTAGTAGCCGAGGATCGCGGCCGGCAGCGCGATGTGCGAGAGCGCGTTGCGCCAGACTTCCCATTCGCCGGCCAGCGCCGCGTCGATCAGCAGGATGCCGGTGCGCGTGTCGACCATGCCGTCCCAGGCGGAATCGAGCCGGCCCGGGCCGCCCACCCAGTGCAGCTTCGCGTAGAACAGCAGCAGGCCCATCAGGCCCAGCCAGAACACCGGCACCGAGCTGCCGATCAGGCCGATGAAACGCGCCACGTGATCGATCGGGCGGTTGTGGCGCACCGCGGCGGCCACTCCGAGCGGCACGCCGATGCCGATCCCGATCAGGGTGGCGAGGCTCGCCAGTTCGAGGGTGGCGGGGAACACGCGCAGGATGTCGTCGCCGACCGGGTTCGAGGTCAGCAGCGAGGTGCCGAGATTGCCGTGCAGCACGTCGCGCACGTAGATCGCGAACTGCGTGAGCAGCGGCTTGTCGAGCCCGAGCGCGGCGCGTTCGGCCGCGTAGGCGGCGGCCGAGGCGCGATCGCCGAGCACCGCCAGCACCGGGTCGATCGGCACCTTGCGGCCGATCACGAAGGTCAGCGCCAGCAGGCCGGCGAAGGTGACGGCCAGCGTCAGCGCCCAGCGCAGCACGCGCAGCGCCCAGCGCGCGAGCGGCTGCCGCGCGGGCAGCGTGCGCAGCGAGTCGAACAGCGTGGAGGGGGACGACATCGGGCGGGGCATCTCCTGGGCGGTGAAATCGTTCGCGCGGCGAGCGGCAAGCGGCGCGAACCCGAAGTATGCCGGATGCGCGGGGGCGCGAAAACCGGGTGAGGCTCCCGCGCCCGCCGCCGCGCGCCTTACTTCTTCAACTGCCGATACGAAACCAGGTCGTTGATCGGCCCCACCGCCAGCCCGCTCACGCCCGGCGCGGTCGCCACCTGGGCCACCTTCTCGAACAGGATCACGAAGGGCGAATTCGCCAGCACCGCCTTCTGCATCGCCTGGTACTGCTGCGCGCGCCGGGTGGGCGAGGGTTCGGCCAGCGCCGCGTCGGTCTGCCTGGTCAGCTCGGGAATGTTCCAGGCATTGCGCCAGGCCAGCATCTTGAAGCTCGAGTTGTCCGAATTGTCGGGATTCCAGGCGAAACCCTGCGCGTTGCTGTGCGGGTCGATGTAGTCGGCCGACCAGTCGCCGATGTAGATGTCGTGCTGGCGCGCGCGGTACTTGGCCAGCGTCTGCTTGTTGTCGCCCGGAATCAGCGTGAGCTTGATGCCCGCCTGCGCGAAATTGGCCTGGATCGCCTGGGCGATCTCCGTGTACGGGTAGTCGTTGCGCACGTCCATCGTCACCGCGAAGCCGTTCGGCACGCCGGCCTTGGCCAGCAGCGCCTTGGCGCGCGCCACGTCGAGATGATAGGGACTGCTGTCGAGCGTGCCGAGGAAGCCGTCGGGCAGGAAGCTCTGGTGCACGCGGTAGGTGGTCTTCACCACGTTGCGCTGGATGCCCTGGTAGTCGACCAGCCATTTGAGCGCCTCCTGCACCTGCGGCCTGGCCAGCGTCGGATTCCTGGTGTTCAGGCCGAGATAGAGCAGGGTGGCCTGCGGCGAGGCCGCCACCCTGGCCTTGCCGTTCTTGGCCACCGCGGCCAGGTCGTCCGGGCTCAGGTCGCGCGCCGCGTCGATGTCGCCGCTCTCCAGCATCAGCCGCTGGGTGGCCGCCTCGGGCACGTGGCGCAGCACGATGCGCTTCATCGCCAGCGGCAGGCGGTAGCCGTCGAAGCGCTGCAGCACCAGGCTGTCGCCGGCCGTCCACTTCACCAGCCGGTAGCCGCCCGAGCCGGCCTCGTGGGTCTTGAGCCAGCCGTTGCCGTAGTCGCCGTTCTGCTGCTGCGCGAGCAGCAGCGTGCGATCGACCACCGAGGCCGGCCAGGAGCCCAGCACGTTCAGCACGAAGGTCGGCGCGTACTTGCGATCGGTGCGGATCATCACGGTGTGATCGTCGAGCTTCCTCACGTTCTGCATCACGTTGGCCTTGTTCAGGCCGATGCCGGCCAGCACCGCGGCCGGGCCCTTGTCGAGCAGCACCGCGCGCTGGATCGACCAGGCCACGTCCTCGGCCGTCAGCGCGTTGCCGGAATGGAAGCGCAGGCCGTCGCGCAGCCGGAACGTGAAGCCGGTGCCCTCGGCGTCGACGCTCCACGATTGCGCGATGTCGCCGTCGAACTTCGAGGGATCGGCGAGATTGACGCGCACCAGCCGGTCGTAGACGTTCGCGATGTATTCCTCCGGCACCAGCTCGTAGACCTCGGCCGGGTCGAGCGTCGAGAACTCGTCGAGCAGGGTGGCCATCACGAACATGTCCTTCGGCGTGGCGGCCTGTGCTTCGACGGCGGGCACGGCGGCCAGCGCGAAGCAGGTCGAGGCGGCGGCGAGCAGCGCGGCAAGCGAGGACATGCGGGGCTTCATACACACTCCATGGTTCGGAACCTGAGGCTGGCGGGATGACGAGCGGAACACGGCCGGCCCGGCAACGGCACGGGCCTGCCGTATTAGAGCAGAGAGCGGGGGGCGACCGGAACCGGCCAAAATTCGACGGGAGGGGAGCGACAGGCGCGGGGCGGCGCCGGCACGGGCCGCCCGCGGGAGCGCCGGGCCCGGCGCGGCCGGGCCCGGGCACGCTTATTTCTTCAGCGTGCGATACGAGGTGAGGTCGTTGATCGGGCCGATCTCGGGGCCGGTCACGCCGGGGCGCGTGGCCACCTGCACCACCTTCTCGAACAGGATCACGAAGGGCGAATTCGTGAGCACCGACTGCTGCAACTGCTGGTACAGCTTCGCGCGCTTGGTGGCCGACGGTTCGGCCAGCGCCGCATCGGTCTGCCGCGTCAGCTCGGGAATGTTCCAGGCATTGCGCCAGGCCAGCATGCGGGTGGGCGCGTTGTCGGAGTTGTCGGGGTTCCAGGCGAAGCCGCGCGCATTGCTGTTCGGGTCCATGTAGTCGGGCGACCACTCGCCGATGAAGATGTCGTGCTGGCGCGCGCGGTACTTGCCGATCGCCTGCTTGGCGTCGCCCGGGATCAGCTTGACGCGGATCCCGCCGGCCGCGAAGTTGGCCTGCAGGGCCTGCGCGATCTCGACGAAGGGGTAGTCGTTCGGCATGTCCATGCTCACGTCGAAGCCGTTCGGCAGGCCGGCCTTGGCCAGCAGCGCCTTGGCGCGGGCTACGTCGCGGTGATAGGGATCGCTGTCGAGCGCGCCGAGGAAACCGTCGGGCAGGAAGGTCTGGTGGACCTTGTAGGTGCTGGCGAGGATGTTGCGCTGGATGCCCTGGTAGTCCACCAGCCACTTCATCGCCTGCTGCACTTCCGGCTTGGCGAGGTTCGGGTTCCTGGTGTTCAGGCTCAGGTACATCAGCGCGGCCACCGGCGTGGCGCTGACCTGGATCTTGCCGGCCTTGGCCAGGCTGGCGAGGCTGTCCGGGCTCAGGTTGCGCGCCGCGTCGACATCGCCGTTCTCGAGCAGCAGCCGCTGCGCCGAGGCTTCGGGCACATGGCGCAGCACCACGCGCTTCATCGGGTACGGCGAGGGATAGCCGTCGAAGCGCTGCAGCACGATGCTCTCGTTGGGCGACCACTTCACCAGCCGGTACGGGCCCGAGCCGGCGTCGTTGGTCTTGAGCCAGGCATTGCCGTAGTCGCCGCCGCTCGCGTGCGATTCGAGCAGCTTGCGATCGACGATCGAGGCGGGGCCCGCGCTCAGCACGTTGAGCACGAAGCTCGGCGCGGTCTTGCGATCGGTCTGCAGGCTCACGGTGGCGGGGTCGACCGCGCGCACCTTCTGCATCACGTTGTCCCTGGTGAAGCCGAGGTCGGCCAGCACGCCGGCCGGGCCCTTGCCGAGCAGCACCGTGCGCTGGATCGACCAGGCCACGTCGTCGGCCGTCACCGGGTTGCCCGAATGGAACTTGAGGCCCGGTTTCAGCTTGAAGGTGTAGGTGGTGCCGTCGGCGCCCACGCTCCACGATTGCGCGATGCGGCCTTCGAATTTCGTCGGGTCGCGCAGGTCCACGCGCACCAGCCGCTCGTAGGTGTTGGCGACGTATTCGGAGGGCACCAGCTCGTAGATCTCGGCCGGATCGAGCGTGGTGAACTCGCCGATCTGGGTGGCGATCACGAAGATGCCGGGCGGCGTCGCGGCGGCGGCCGGGGCGGCAGGCGAGAGCGCCGTCGCGAGCGCGGCGGTGATGGCGAGCGTGGACAGCAGACGCTTCATGCGGGCTCCGTCGGAGTGGTCATGGGATGGGGGATTCTCTCATTTCGGCGGGGGCGGGCCAAACACGATACCGATGTTCGGGCTTCCGGTGCGCTCGACCGCGCATCCGGATATGCCATGGTCGCGCCGCGCGATCCCGGGTCAGAGGTCGTCGAGATCGTCCGTCGTCGTGGATGACGGCAGGCCGCCGTACTGGCTGAAATCGAACAGGGGCGGCAAGGGCAACGTGGTGTTCCAGACGGGCGTCGCGGGCTGGCTGGTGGTGTAGGTGGGCGCCGTATATACCGGTCGGGGGGCGATCGTCGGCACGGGCGGCGGCAGGCTGCCGTACTGGCCGGAATCGAACAGGGACGGCAAGGGCTGCGTGGTGTTCCGGGCGGGCGTCGCGGGCTGGCTCGCGGTGTAGGTGGGCGCCGCATATACCGGCTGGGGAACGATCGTCGGCGCAGGCGCAGGCGCGTGCGAGGACGAGGGCGCAACGGGCTGCGAGTAGAGGGCCGCATAAAGGTTGCGCGGATCGATCGCCGGTCGGAGCGGCGCGATATGGACGGGGGCCGGCGGTACTGCCTGTGGGAGATGCGACGGCGGCCGGCTCGACGTTGCGGATGGAGGAGGGGCGCCAAGGGCCGAGGTCCGGTAGACAGGCGGCGAAGCCGATGGCACGTATGCGTTGCCGCTGCTGGAGCTGGGCAATGGCGATTGCCGTGGTTGACCATAGGGCGCGGACGGGCTCGTATAGGCGGGGGCACCCTGGGTCGTCTGCAGGAAGACGGCCGACGGGGTGATCGGCGATGACGACGGATAGGGATAGCCGAGCGGCAAGTTGAGCGTCGCAGCGGGTGCGGCCCCCGATGACGTCGGCAGCGGCAGGTGATAGGCGACGGGCAAGCGCGGAAGGCCCCTCGCCGGCTGCGATGCGCTCGGAGCGTTCGTCGGGATGAACGATGCGGAGGGGATGCCATTGCCGGCGGGCAAGCGCGGCGACGGCCTGCTCGATGCCGAGGCCGTGAAGGCGGCCGGCGGCGACGGTGCGAAGGTCGGCGGGGGACTCGACCGCGATGGCGGGCGTGTCGGCCGGCTCGTGGACGCGATCGGCGAACGCGGCGACGTATCGTCGGCACCCCGCGCACGCTTGGCGGTGGTCGGCGCGGCCGGTCCGGATTGCGACGCGGCACCTGCCGGCTGGCCCGTCACGGGCAGGTTGCCGTCAGGCGACGGGTCGTGAGTGGCACGACGCTTGACCCGAGGTGCTGCTGGGCGCGTCGCTGCCGGGCCGGCGCCGTGCACGACAGGGACCGGCGGTCGTGGGCGATAGCGCGGGGCGGGCGCCTGTGATGTGGCCGCGCCGCCTCCACCGTAGAAGATGCGATCCATTCTCAGGCGATAGGTGGCGGGCAGGCGATGGAACGCGGCAGCTTCGATGGGTTCGATCAGGGCTTTCGCGCAGGCGAGGAATGCGGCGCTGCCGACCACGTTGAGGCGGCCCATCGTGAATTTGTCGGCGCCGAGTTGCTGGTGCTTGGACAGGCTCTCGACGACGATGAAGTTCTCGTAGCCCTCCTGCAGTTTCAGGGCTGCCGCGGTGGCGAGCGAGGCATTGGTCACGTCCACGATCGGTACCGTGTGCTGGTTGACCGTCTTGCCGCCGGCGTGGTGGTATTGCGCGAAATGCTGGAGTACCTCCGCAGGCGACACCAGCGACGCGCGCCCCTCGCGCGAGGTCAGGACCGGGTTGAGGTCGGCGGCGATGATGTGCGGCGCGGGGGCCCGGCGTTGCTCGCGTGCCCGCAGCGTGGCCCATAGCGCGTGGGGGCCCTGGAAGCCGGTGGCGTCGCGGTTGATCGGGACCACCTTCAGATTTTCCTTGTCGACCGCGGCGTACTCGAAATAGCTGTTCAGGTCGATCGATTCGAGTGCCGCTGCCGCGCTCGGCGGATGCCGCTGGCTGTTCCACGCCCGGACCAGCAGGTTGGCTGTCACGATGGCCTGCATGCCGCTGTCGAGATAGTAGGTCGCGGTGGCGTGGGTTCGATCATCGAGCGCCAGCTTGCCGCGCAGGTACGCCGGGTAGGGATCGTCCGGCGTGTCCTGGGGTTTGGCCGGGACCTGCGTGTTGAACGACTCGAGCAGGTAGCTGTATTCCATCAGGTTCTCGATCACGCTTGCCGACTTCAGGTAGTCGGTCTCGCGTTCTGCGGGCGTGTCGGGCGGCTCCAGGCCGAGCAGGAAATCGGCGCGCAGCAGGTTGTGCCGCAGGCGCAGCAGGATCCATTGCACGAATTGCCGTGGACCGTCGAGCGTCGCGATGTCCTGCATGGTGTCCTGCGCGTAGCGGACCGCGGTTTTCAGCGCCTCCCGGTAAAGCGGCACGTCCGGCGAGCTCGAGGCCCACGAAGCCTGGTCGCGCGGCGCGGGCAGGCCCTGTGTGGCCGGCGCGCGAAAGCGTGCATCGGTCGCCGCGAGTCGTGCGAGCGTGCCGAGCACCAGTTGCCTGAACAGGTCGGGTGGCGTGAGTCCCGGCCAGATACGTACCGGGCCGCCGACCGAGGACACGGTCGGGTACAGGAAACCGAAGCTGCCTCGATGCGTCGCACGGGTCTGCACACCCAGTGTTCTGGCCACGGTGTTGAATGTCGGGATGAACAGCTCCCGCCATTCGCGCTCGCTCAGTACCGGGCCGCCGGCGGGATCGACCAGCTCGAGAATCAGGCTGGCATGCGTCGGCGACTGGATCGGCACGACCTTCCAGCCGGCGCCGCCATCGGGATAAAGCCCGGCTATCTGCCCGGCCACGCCGGCGACGAGTGCGCCGCGATCGGCCAACAGTCGATCGTGGTAGTTGTCCGCCGTGCCTGGCGCGAGCCGCTCGGTGTCGATCAGCGGCTGCAGGCCCGGATCGCGTTGCCGCACGGCGGAGGCCGACGAGGAGGCCGCGGCGCTGGCGGCCGCGGGCGCGATCGGCACCGGCGGCGGCATCAGCGTATGCGCACCAACCTGCAGGGTGCGGTAGACGTTCTGGATCTGGCCGAGCGATCCGGTATGAGTGCCCGCAACGCTCTGGTAGACGGCGATGCGGCTGTCGCCGTAGCCGGGAGGCGCGATGAATTCGGTTGCCGCGATCTGTTTCTTCAGGGCACCGTGCCGGCGCAAGGCCAGATGCTGTGGATGGTTGGTGACCTGCGCCGTGAACTTGGCGGGAAACCGGCTGTTTGCTCTCGCGGCGTATCCCCTTGTGAACTTCTTCAGCACTTTCGTGTTGCCTTTGCGGACCGGCTCGTTACTGGATCGATAGTATTGGCCGTGCGCCTTGGCCTGGAAATCGCGGCCGACGTTGTCGACGGGCACGAAATTCGCCGTGTGGGCGAAGTAGAGTTTCAACGCGGTCGCCACGTGCTCGGGAAATGGCGCTTCGGACAGCAGCAAGGGGATCGCCTTGGCGAGCTTGCGATCGGGGCTCGACGATTTCTCCGCCAGGGGCCGGTGCAGCCATCGCGCGAGATAACTGTCCACATTCGACGGATCGGCGAACGGAGACGGCCTGAGCGTGGGCGGCTGGTAGGTCGATGCGCTCGCCGGGATACGCGCAAAGGCGCTTTTTCCGAGGCCGCGATTCCAGAGCCCGATGAAGTCGACGCCCTCGCTGGCGACGATCCGGTCTATTCGCCTGACCTCCCCGGCCAACTGCGCCTTGATGGTGCGATAGGTGTCGGTCCTGGAGCCGACCAGCGGGAACGTCTCGACGATCCGGGTCGCCGTGGCCAGCATGCGGGCCAGCGATTCCTTGGTCGGCGAGGGCGCGAGCCGGTCGAGTGCCTGCTGCGGCGTGCGTTGCAGCACGCCGCGCGCGGCCGTTGGCAATCGCGCTCGCGTCGGCGGGGAGTCCGCGGCCGTTATCGGTCGCAGCGCCGCCTCCCCCATCCGGTCCGCCTCGCGTTCCAGCGCGGCATCCTCGTTGCCGGGCACCTCGCGTTTCCATTGCACGGTCGGCGCCACACGGCCTTGCGCCTGCTGCGCGAGATGCCAGGTTTCGTGCGGCAGATGGTGTTCCTGGCCCGGCGCGAGATGGATCTCGGAGCCGAATGCGTAGGCCAGCGCGTCGAAGCGTGCCGGCTCCGCGGAACGGTAATGAACCCGCACGCGGCTGAGATCGACGCCGGCCAGGCGCTCGACGCCGTGCTTCAACGGATCGGGCAGGCCGGTACGATTCGGAGCCGCCGGCGGGGAGGGCGGCGGCGCTGGAGACGGCGACACGCCTGCCTTTCCATCCGCCGACCGATCGGCGGGCGAGATGCCTTCGTGCCCCATGCGCGGCTGTACATCATCGGGCAGGCCCAGCGAACTCGGACCATAGCGATAGGTGTCCATGCCCACCATCGGCGCGGTGCCGGAAGCGGCCGGCCGGGCGCCCTCGCTGGTCGGGGCCGGCGCAACCGTCGTCTTCGAGGCGGGTTTGGCGACGGGCGCCGCGAGCCTGCCCATCAGGCCTTCTCCTTGCCAGCGCGCTCACTCATCCTCGCCCCACTCGAATTCATGCGGTACGAACACCTTCCCGAGCTTGCGATACTCGCGCTCGGTGGCCTGCAGCAGATGCCGCCAGCCCACCGCCGCGCCTTCCGCGGCGGCCAGGAAGGCCGCGCCGATCGCGATGTTGTTGATGTTGCCGCCCGACAGCGGCGCGCGCTCGGCCAGCAGGGCGAAGTCGAGGTCGTCGCCGAGCGGCGCGGCCGCCGGGAAGGCGTTGCGCCACAGCGCGAGCCGTTGCGCCTCGCTCGGGAACGGGTATTCGACGATGAAGCGGAAGCGTCGCAGGAAGGCCTTGTCGATGTTCTGCAGCAGGTTGGTCGAGAGGATCACGATGCCCTGGTAGGTCTCGATGCGCTGCAGCAGGTAGCCGGTCTGCAGGTTCGCGTAGCGGTCGTGCGCGTCGCGCGTGTCGGTGCGCTTGGCGAACAGCCCCTCGGCCTCGTCGAAGAACAGCACCACGTTCATCGCCTCGGCCTGGTCGAACAGTTGCGCGAGCTGCTTCTCGGTCTCGCCGATGTACTTGCTGACGATGCTGGCCAGGTCGATGCGGAACAGCCCCAGGTTCAGCTCGTTGGCGATGATCGAGGCGGCCATGGTCTTGCCGGTGCCCGAGGGCCCGTGGAACAGCACGCTGAGGTTGCGGCTGGCCTGGTGCTTGGCGTCGAAGCCCCAGCCCTCGACCACCTGGTGCCGGTTGCGCGCGTAGTGCAGCACCTCGAGCAGCCAGTCGCGCGTCTCGTCGGGCAACACGATGTCGTCGAAGCGGTAGCGCGTGCGTACCTCCTGCGCGACCGCCAGCTGGGTGCGCTGGCTCTGCTCGCGGCAGGCGTCGAACAGCCGCTGCGTGTCGGGATCCACCGCGCGGCCGGGCGCGGCGCTTGGCGGCACGGCGAGCCGGGCCGAATCGGCCAGCGCATCGCGCGCGAGCACGGCCGGCGGCGCGCCGGTTTTCGACAGG
>NZ_VWWC01000101.1:0-27233 GCF_011753175.1 Burkholderia sp. Cy-637
TCCGGCCGCGGCCACCATCGCCCTGTTCGCCCCGATCGCCTACGGCGAGACGCCCGACCTGCCCGCCGCCGATGCCGACGCGCTGCGCCGCGCCGCCGACAGCGGCCAGGTCGCGCTGGCCGTGCATGCCCCCGCCGGCGACGCGAATGCCGCGCCGGCCGCGCTGACGCTCTACCTGCCGGTCTACACCGATCCGGAGCCGCTCGACCTGGAGGCGCGGCGACGCTCGCTGGCCGGCTTCCTGTTCGCGCCGCTGGACACCACGCGGCTGTTCGAGCTGGCCACCGCCGACGATCGCAACCTCGGTCTGCAGGCCTATGCCGAGCCGGGCGACGCTTCGCTCTACAACACCGACATGCCGGCCGACGAGACGCCGATCGCGCACCGCCGCTACCGCCGCAGCGAGGCGCTCGGCTTCGGCGGCAACACGCTGAGGCTCGCCTACACCACCTTCGACACCACCGCCGGCGCGCGCACGCTGGCCTCGCTGGTGCTGGCCGCCGGCCTGGTGGCCTCGCTCTCGCTGGCGGCCGCGGTGGCCGGCTGGGCCCGCGCGCGGGCCGCGGTACGCGCGGCGCCGAGCGGCAGCCGCCTCAACGAGGCGCGCATGATGGGCATCATCCGTTCCTCGATGGAGGCGATCATCACGGTCGACGAGGAGCAGCGCGTGGTGATCTTCAATCCGATGGCGGAAAAGGTGTTCGGCGTGTCGGCGATGGACGCCATCGGCGCGCCGCTCACGCGCTTCATCCCGCCGCGCTTTCGCCACGCGCACAGCGAGCACATCAACCGTTTCGGCGTGACCGGCCAGTCCGAGCGGCACCTGGGCAGCCAGCGCCTGCTCTACGGGCTGCGCGCCAACGGCGACGAATTCCCGATCGAGGCCTCGATCTCGCAGATCCACGACGGCGCCGGCAAGCTCTACACGGTGATGATGCGCGACGTGACCGAGCGCCTGCAGGCCGAGAACGCGCTGAAGGCCTCGCGCGAGGAGCTGCGCGAGCTGTCGGCGAACCTGCAGCGCGTGCGCGAGGAGGAAAAGACCCGCATCGCGCGCGAACTGCACGACGACCTCGGCCAGCAGCTCACCGCGCTGAAGATGGACCTGTCGGCGGTCGAGCACCGGCTGCTGCGCAACAAGGCCGACGACGTGCACGAGGGCGTGACCGAGCCGCTGCGCGAGATGCGCCGCCTGATCGACGCGACGGTCGCCTCGGTGCGGCGCATCGCGGCCGACCTGCGCCCGGTGATGCTCGACGACCTCGGCCTGGTGCCGGCCATCGAATGGCTGGTCAACGATTTCACCAACCGCTACGGGATCGAGGTGGAGCGCCGCATCGAGCCCGGCGAGGTGCAGTTCTCGAACGCCAGCGCCACCGCGCTGTTCCGCATCGTGCAGGAGGCGCTGACCAATGTCGCGCGCCACGCCGACGCCTCGCGCGTCGAGCTGACCCTGAGCGTGGACGAGCGCCAGTGCGTGCTGCGCATCGTCGACGACGGCGTCGGCGCGCCCCAGGCCGACGGCCATCGCACGCCCGACGACAAGTCCTTCGGCCTGCTCGGGATCCGCGAGCGCGCGCACATGCTGGGCGGCGCGGTGCGCATCGAGACCGCGCGCGACCGCGGCTACGCGATCACCATCACGATCCCCCTTCCCTCGATTCAACAGGACCCGAACTCGCCATGATCAATGTGCTGATTGCCGACGATCACGCCCTCGTCCGCGACGGCTTGCGCCATATCCTCAAGGACGCCACCGGCTTCGAGGTGGCGGGCGAGGCACACGACAGCGCCTCGACCATCGCGCTGATCCGCTCGACGCCGGCCAACGTGCTGGTGCTGGACCTGTCGATGCCGGGCCGCAACGGCGTCGAGCTGATCAAGCAGATCAAGGACGAGAAACCGACCCTGCGGATCCTGGTGCTGACCATGCACGCCGAGCAGCAATACGCGCTGCGCGCGTTCCGCGCCGGCGCCTCGGGCTACCTGACCAAGGAGAGCGCGAGTGCCGAGCTGGTGGGCGCGGTCGGCAAGGTGGCCTCGGGCGGCGTGTACGTGAGCCTGTCGATGGCCGAGCGCTTCGCGCAGAGCCTCAACGAGCCGGCCGATACGCTGCCGCACCAGCGGCTCTCGGATCGCGAATTCGACGTGTTCCGGCGCATCGCCACCGGCCAGACGCTGACCGAGATCGCCAACGCGCTATGCGTGAGCGCGAAGACGGTCAGCACCTACAAGACGCGGATCCTGGAGAAGATGCAGATGCCGCACGAGGCGGCCCTGGTGCGTTATGCGTTGCGGCATCGCCTGGTCGACGATCCGGACGATTGAGCGCCGGGCGGAAAAGACAATGCCGGACGATGGTCCGGCATCGAATGGGAGGGAGCCGGCCCGAAGGCCGGCGACTGGCGACTGGCAGCCGCCGTGTTCGCAGCCTCGGTCGAAAAACCTCAGCCGCAGAAACGGAAAAAACCGCTGGTGAGCTTGATCGGCTTGCCGCCCGCCGATTCGATCATGCGCCGCGCGGCTTCCTCGATCTCGTCGCGATGCGCGGCGAAGGCGTGGCGCAGATCGCCCTCGCCGCACGAGGCCGCGCCGTAATGGCTTTCGAGCGCCTCGGCGCTGATCTCGCAACGCAGGCGCGTGGCGTCGACCAGCACCGGAAACGCGATGGCCGGGTCGGCCGGGGTGAATTGCGGGGGATCCTGCGGAAACGAGATATGCATGACGTCCTCCTGTTCGGGCGGTGCGGGTGCACCCGACTATTCAAGATAGTCGGCGAAACGGCGCCGTGCTTGCGCGCGATCAAGCGAGGCGCACGCCATGCGCAGACGTCGGGTGCGGAACAGGTGGGGTCGCAATCCGCATGCCACGAATTCGGTCGAACAAGGACGGGAAACGCTCGGTCGGAATCTGTATTTATTGCAAGCGGATATTCCACCGGAGGATTGCTGCCGGGATGCGCAGCGGCTTCACGCCAAAACGCTTTACCGGCAGATCGAGGAGCGCGTGGCGATCCCTTCCGAAAACTCGGGGCTTCATGACGCCATTCACTCCAGCCTCACGGACTGGCTCGGGCATCGACCTTGATTGCTTGCCGCCGCCCTCCTGATAGAGCAGGAGCGCCTCGCCGCCTCATCCGTCGCACTCCCGGCATTTGATCGCTCCCGTGGACACTGAGATTTATATCAGGTTGTCAATACAAAATATTCTAATAATTTTGTGCCCCACGCGGCGGCGGCAACGAAACCCCAAAGATGCCGCCCGATTCTCGTTAATTGCCATTCGTTTCGGAGACATCGATGGCCCCGATGAATATCGGCATCGTCGATCTCGCGCGCTGGCGCTCACCTCCCACTGCGCCATGGTGGCGTGCCCGCTCGTGATGCTGCCCTTCCTGCCCGGGCTTCGCGAGACCCGATCCGGCGCCGCCCATTCCCCTGCCCCCGAAGGAGTGTCCACGAAGTGAGCGACATCACGTTCCTGTTCGATCTCGACGGCACGCTCGTCGATACCGACGCGCTGCACCTGAACGCCTACAACACGCTGCTCGCGCGCTGGCAGCGCGCGATCGATCTCGACTACTACAAGACCCACGTGATGGGTTTTCCCGACGACATGATCTTCGGCGGCCTGTTTCCCGGCATGCCGGCCGCCGAGTTCACCGAGCTGGCCGCCGAGAAGGAGCGGCTGTTTCGCGCCCAGCTCGGCGCGCGTCTCACGCCGACGGCCGGCACCGAGGCGCTGCTGAATCGCATCGCGCGCGCCGGCCTGCGCAGCGCCGTCGTCACCAACGCGCCGCGCGAGAACGCGCGCATGATGCTGGAGGCACTCGGGCTCGGGACACGCTTCGAGACGCTCGTGATCGGCGGCGAACTCGCGCACGGCAAGCCGCATCCGCTGCCCTACCTCACTGCGCTCGAATCGATCGGCGGCGACGCGGCGCACGCCGTGGCCTTCGAGGATTCGGCCTCGGGAGTGCGCTCGGCCAGTTCCGCCGGCATCCACACCTTCGGCATGCGCACCGCGCTCGACGACGCGCAACTGCGCGAAGCCGGCGCCCACGAGACGATCCGCGATTTCACGGACCCGCGACTGGAAGCCTGGCTCGCGCGCGCGGGCATCTGAGGCGAGCTACGAGCACCCGCCTGGCATGCCGGGCCGGGGCCGCCGCTTTCGACAGCCCGCGCAAGCGAGCTCGGCCGGCTTCGATTGAAGGCCCTGGCTAGCCGGCTGGCTGGGCTGCCGCCGTCGGCTGTCCGCGCGTCGCGAACAAGCTGGCCGGCATCAACTGCCCGCAGGCAACACCGCCGCGCCGCGCGACTCCAGCAGGCTGCGCAGCACGCCGCGATGGCAATGCGCCTCGTCCTCGCAATAACAACCGACCGAGAAATCGCTGCCATGCGACAGCGCGGCCAGCAGGTCCAGCACCTTGCCCGCCTCGCCCTTGGCCATCTCGGCGCGAAAGGCACGCTGGAAGGCACGCCACTGCGCATCGGTCTGTGCCGCGTGCGCGGCCTTGACCAATGGCTCGCTCGGCGCGAGCACCGGCAGCCAGACGTCGTAATAATCTCGCGTCGCGAATTCGCTCCTGGGCACGCCACGCGGCGGCCGCCGCACCGTGCCGATCCGCACGCCCTCGTCGGGCGCGCGCGGCGAACCGAGCCGAACCACGCGAATACTCATCCTTGCCTCCCTTGCGTCGAGCGAATCCGGATCGACGATACGCCGATCGACGCGGATGCGCCTGTCGACCCGCCATCAAACGAAAAACGGGGCCGTGGCGCGCCGCCGCCCGAAGGCAACGACGAACCACGGCCCCGCCAGGCTGCCAGGCGCGCCCGCGATACCGGGCGCGCGAGACTCAAACCCCGCTGGCAATCACCTCGCCGATCGCGTCGGCGACGATGCCGACGTTCGACTCGTTCAGGCCCGCCACGCACATGCGGCCCGAACGCAGGATGTAGACGCCGTACTTCTCGCGCAGCACGTCGACCTGGGTTTCGGTCAGGCCGCTGTAGGTGAACATGCCGCGCTGCTTGATGTAGCGCGACAGCGCCTCGCCCTTCACGTGCGCCTTCAGCCCGTCGTGGATCGCGGCGCGCATCTTGGCGATGCGGCGGCACATCACGGCCAGTTCCTCTTCCCATTGCGCGCGCAGCTCGGCCGAGCCGAGCACGGCGGTGACCAGCTTCGCGCCCTGGGTGGGCGGGTTGCTGTAGATCGCGCGCACGTTGCTGGCCAACTGGCCCAGCACGCGGCCGGCGGTGGCGGCGTCCTCGCAGATCACCGACAGGCTGCCGCAACGCTCGCCGTAGATCGAGAAGTTCTTCGAGAACGAGGTGGCGATCAGCGCCGGGATGCCGCGACGGGCGATCTCGCGCACCGCGAAGGCATCGGCGTCGAGGCCGGCGCCGAAACCCTGGTAGGCCATGTCGACGAAGGGCAGCAGCTCGCGCGCCTGCAGCACGTCGATCACCTTGAGCCACTGCGCGTCGTCCAGGTCCACGCCGGTCGGGTTGTGGCAGCAGGCGTGCAGCAGCACGGCACTGCGCGGCGGCAGCGCATCGAGCGCGGCCAGCATGGCGTCGAAACGCAGCCCGCCGGTGGCGTCGTCGTAATACGGGTAGGTCTCGACCTTCAGGCCCGAGCGCTCGAACACGAAGCGGTGGTTCTCCCAGCTCGGGTCGCTCACCCAGATCGGCGTATCCGGGAAGTAGCGCTTGATGAAATCGGCGCCCACCTTCAGCGCGCCCGAACCGCCCACCGTCTGCACCGTGGCGATGCGGCCCGCGTCGCGCACCGCGCAGTCCTTGCCGAACACCAGCGTCTGCACGCCTTCGCGGTAGGCCTCGATGCCGGCCATCGGCAGGTAGGGCTTCGGGCCGATCGCGGCGGCAAGGCGGTTCTCGGCCTCGCGCACCGCGCCCATCACCGGAATGCGACCCTGTTCATCGAAATAGATGCCGATGCTCAGGTTGACTTTCCGCTCGCGCGGATCTTTCTGGAAATTCTCGTTCAGCGAGAGAATCGGGTCGCCCGGGAAGGCATCGATGTGTTCGAACATGGCAAGTCCTGGTCAATCGGGAGGAAACTGGCGCGCCCTGACGCGCCTCAATGTGCCGATACGCCGCCGGGCGTGGCACCGTTGGCGGGGCGTGACCGCAAACGATACCCGATTCCGAGCACGATCAGCCACACCGGAATCAGATAGACAGACAGGCGCAGGTCGGGCGTCAGGTACATCACCACCAGGATCGCAGCCAGGAAGACCAGGCTCAGGTAGTTGGTGAGCGGATATCCGAGGCTGCGGAACTGCGTGGGCTGGCCCGCCGCGCGCTTGGCGGCGCGAAAGCGCAGGTGGATGTAGCTGATCATCCCCCAGTTGATGATCAGCGCCGACACCACCAGCCCCATCAGGAAACCGAAGGCCTTGCCCTGCATCAAGTAGTTGAGCAGCACGCAGATGCCGGTGGCGACCGCCGACACGGCCAGCGCGGCCACCGGGATGCCGCGGCGGTTGACCTTGAGCAGCGCGCGCGGCGCGTTGCCCTGCTTGGCCAGGCCGAACAGCATGCGGCTGTTGCAATAGACGCCGCTGTTGTAGACCGACAGCGCGGCCGTCAGCACCACCACGTTGAGCACGGTCGCCACCAGGTCGCTGCCGAGTGCGTGGAAGATCAGCACGAAGGGGCTGCCGCCAGTGACCACCTTCTGCCACGGATAGAGCGAGAGCAGCACGCCGAGCGCGCCGATGTAGAAAATCAGGATCCGGTAGATCACCTGGTTGGTCGCGCGCGGAATGCTGCGCGAGGGATCGTCGGCCTCGGCGGCGGTGATGCCCACCAGCTCGAGCCCGCCGAACGAGAACATGATCACCGCCATCGACATCGTCAGGCCGCTCACGCCGTTCGGGAAGAAACCGCCCTCGCGCCACAGGTTGGCCACGCTCGCCTGCGGCCCGGCCTGCCCCGACAGCAGCAGCCAGCCGCCGAACACGATCATGCCGACCACCGCCGCCACCTTGATGATGGCGAACCAGAACTCGGTCTCGCCGTAGGACTTTACGCTGACGAAGTTGAGCAGGTTGATCACCACGTAGAACACCAGCGCCGAGACCCAGGTCGGCACGCCCGGCCACCAGTACTGGACGTAGAGGCCGACCGCCGACAGCTCGGCCATGCTGACCAGGATATAGAGCACCCAGTAGTTCCAGCCCGACAGGAAGCCGGTGAAGTGCCCGCAGTATTTGTCGGCGAAGTAGCTGAAGGAGCCGGCCACGGGCTCGTCCACCACCATCTCGCCGAGCTGCCGCATGATGAAGAAGGCCACGATGCCGGCGATCGCGTAACCGAGCAGCACCGACGGCCCGGCCGCCTGGATGGTCTGCGCGATGCCCAGGAACAGGCCCGTGCCGATCGCGCCGCCCAGCGCGATCAACTGGATGTGGCGGTTCTTGAGCCCTCGCTTCAGACCACCGTTCTCGTTCTGTGTGTGTTCAACCATATCGTCTCCGTACGATCCGCCCTGGCCAGGCGGCACGTGTCGTCCCCCATGCAGGCGCCGGCTGGCGAACGCCCCGGACCACCCGGGGCGCGCTGGCTGCGCGCCGAAAATCCGCAATTGTAACGGTTTGCGGTCGTCCATCCTCGCGGCGGCCGCCGCCGGTTCGCCCGGCCACGGCATCACGCACGAAAATCGTGCACGCAGTGTAGCCGCAGCGCGATGAAATGGGGTTGTGCCGGAAACCCGTATTTACCCTTTTTGGCGAGATAGGATTTCGCGAATCGCGGCAATCAGGAAACCAACATGCATGAACCCTCATCCGAGGCCGGCGGGCGCCTCGACCGTCTCGACCGGGAATTGCTGAGCGTGCTCCAGCAGCAGGGGCGGATCTCGAACCTCGAGCTGGCCAGGGCGGTCGGGCTGTCGGCGGCCCAGACCCTGCGCCGCCATCGCCGCCTCGAGGAGATCGGCGCGGTGCGCCGCTACGAATCGCGGCTCGACGCGGCGATGCTCGGCTTCGGCGTGACCGCCTTCGTCCAGGTGAAGATGGAGCGCGGCCATATCCGCGACCTGGCGACCTTCCAGAAGCTGGTGGCCGAGCATACGCAGATCCAGGAGTGCTTCTCGGTGACGGGCGATATCGACTACGTGCTGAAGGTGGTGGCGCGCGACCTCAAGGGGCTGTCGAACTTCCTGCTCGATACGCTGATGCGGATTCCCGGCGTGAGCGGTGTGCAATCGAGCGTCTGCCTCGACGAAATCAAGTGCACCAGTGCGCTGCCGCTCGAGTCCTGAGATCGCGCCGGATTGCTTTCACCGAACTTTTTTCATTCTTTCGATTGATTGTCGGCGCGCGGCACTGCCCTGCATGCCGCCGGCATGAAGCCGATTGCCACCAACGCCAGGCCGCCGCCCGCCGTTTTTTTCACGAGGCCGACATCGCGCCGTCACATCGGAGCCGCGCCGGATCTGGCCCCGCCCGGTTCGGGCCGACGCGGCCGAGGCATCGATCCATGCGATCCACGCGCGCTGCCGCCGCGAAATGAAATGCTTCGTTCATGAAAAATAAATAACAACGAAAGCATTTCTTCCCGCGATCGTCATCCGTTCATCATGCCTGCGTCATCGACAAAATTCCGCTCGGGCCGGCCGCGCACGGCCTCGCAAACGATGTCGCCCGCCCCCGCCTTCACCTCTCTTTCCCCTCCGAATCTGTCGTAATGATCGAGTCACACGCGCGTAACGATCGCGAAAGTAACTCTTCCCGCCAGCTTCATACCGACCTGATTCAATGCACGCACTTCGCAGCGGGACCATCCCCTGCGAAGACCCCGCCCGCTACCAACAATGGTCCGCGCCGTCCGCACGGGGGTGTCCGCAACACACAGACGGCCTTTCCAATGGAGTCTCACACAATGCTTCGTCGAACCCTGATCGCCACTGCCTGTGCCGCGTCCGCGCTGGCGCTGTACGCCTGTGGCGGCTCCGACAGTTCCACGCCGCCCTCGACGACGACCACGCCGCCGGCCAGCACGGTGTCGTCGCAGGACGCCCTGCAGACCGCAACGCCGATCAAGCACCTGGTGGTGATCTACGGCGAGAACGTGTCGTTCGACCATTACTTCGGTTCCTATCCGAACGCGACCAACCCGGCAGGTGAACCGGCCTTCACGCCGGCCGCGGGCACGCCGAGCATCAACGGCCTGACGGGCACGCTGCTGACGGCCAACGGCAACTTCACGAACACCCAGAACGGCGCGAATGCCGCGAACCCGTTCCGCCTCGACCGCACGCAAGCCGCCTCGGCCGACCAGAACCACTCCTACACGCCGGAACAGCAGGCCTACGACAACGGCGCGGCCGACCTGTTCCCGCTCTTCACGGGTACGGCGACCGCGGGCGGTGCCGGCTCGTTCGGCACGAAGGGCCAGGTGATGGGCTTCTACGACGGCAACACCGTCACGGCGCTCTGGAACTACGCGCAGCACTTCTCGATGAACGACAACGCGTACTCGGACACCTATGGTCCGTCGACGCCGGGCGCGCTCGAAGTGGTGTCGGGCAATACCAACGGCATGCAGATCGTCAAGACCTCGAAGCAAGTCTCGACGCTGGCCGCCAGCTCGTACTTCATCAATGACGGCCAGAGCGGCTACACGATGATCAACGACGTCGACCCGGGCTACGACGTCTGCTCGAGCACGACCGACCAGGCCATGATGCAGGGCAAGAACATCGGCGACCTGCTGAACGCGCAGAAGGTCAGCTGGGGCGGCTTCATGGGCGGCTTCAACCTGTCGACCACCAACGGCAACGGCACCACGGGCTGCGCGCGCAGCACGATCGCCACCGCCGTGAACGCCGCGACGGCCGACTACATCCCGCACCACAACTGGTTCCAGTACTTCGCCTCGACCTCGAACCCGCAACACACGCGCCCGAGCTCGATCGCGGCGATCGGTTCGAGCGTCGAAGCCGACGGCAAGACGGCCGAGCCGGCGAACCACCAGTACGACACGGACGACTTCTTCGCGGCAGTCAAGGCCGGCAACTATCCGTCGGTCAGCTTCCTGAAGGCACCGGCCGCGCAGGACGCGCACGCCGGCTACTCGGATCCGCTCGACGAACAGCAGTTCGTGACCAAGGTGGTCAACTTCCTGATGCAGCAGCCTGACTGGAAGAACACCGCCGTGATCGTCACCTATGACGATTCGGACGGCTGGTACGACCACGCCTACACGGCACCGACGCACGGCTCGTTCGACGCGGTCGACCAGGTCAACGGCAACGGCCTGTGCGGCACCTCGGGTTCGCAGCCGAACGGCGTGACGGGCAAGCCGGTCAACGGCCGCTGCGGTCCGGGCACGCGCATCCCGTTCGTGGTGATCTCGCCGTGGGCCAAGACGAACTTCGTCAGCCACACGCAGATCACGCAGGCTTCGGTGGTCCGCTTCATCGAGGACAACTGGCTGGGCGGCGCACGCCTGGGCGGCGGTTCCTTCGACGCCACGACCGGCAGCATCACCGACATGCTGAACACGACGGGCTCGGCCAACACCACGGCCCTGTTCCTCGATCCGACGCTCGGCACGCAAGTCGCCACGGCTCCGTCGAACTGATCACGATCTGATCGACGAACCGAAACAAGCGGCCGGCGCGCAAGCGCCGGCCTTTTGCCTGTGCGGCGGCCCTCGCGGCCGCCCTGGAAGAATCGACCACACCAGCATGAACGAGCTTTCCGCCACGCCCGCCGTCCCTCCCTCCTCCCCGGCACCGCGCCGTCGCGCGCTGCGCGGTTTCGCGTACACCGTGCTCGGCGCGGCGCTCGCCGCCGCGATCGGCTATGCCGGCTACGCGGCCGCGTTCCCGGCCGACGTGCCCGAGGCCGTCGGCGAGATCGTCGAGAACCTGACCGGCGCGAATCCGCACCCGGTGGTGCTGCAACGCCCCGCGGTGCAGCCGCTGTCGGCGGTCGCCCTGCTCGGCAAGTCGCTGTTCAACGATCCGATGCTCTCGGCGTCCGGCAAGCTCTCGTGCGCCTCCTGCCATAGCGCCTCGCATGCCTATGGCCCGCCGAACGACCTGGACGTGCAGCTCGGCGGCCAGGACATGAAGCTCGAGGGCTATCGCCCGCCGCCCTCGCTGATGTACCTGTACCGCCAGCCGAACTTCAGCATCGGCCCCGATGCCGGCGAGAACGACGCGGCGCCCACCGTGCAGCAGCTCGCCAGCCAGAACGCCGGCGTGGTGAAGGCCCAGAAGACCGCCGGCGTCTCGGCCGCGCCGCAGATGGTGCCGCAAGGCGGCCTGTTCTGGGACGGCCGCGCCGACACGCTGCAGCAGCAGGCCTTCGGCCCGCTGCTCAATCCGGTGGAAATGGCCAATACCAATGGCGTCGACGTCGCCAAGCGCGTCGAGAACAGCCGCTACGCGGGCCCGCTCAAGCAGTTGTTCGGCGCCAACCTGTTCAACGATCCGCAACTGGCGATCTCGGAGGTGATGTTCGCGATCGCGCGCTACCAGATCGAGGATCAATCCTTCCACCCCTACAACAGCAAGTACGACCGCTGGCTGGAGGGCAAGGCCCATCTCACGCATGCCGAGCTGCACGGGCTGCGCCTGTTCAACGACCCGGACAAGGCCAACTGCGCCGGCTGCCACCTCTCCAAGCCGAGCCAGGACGGCCTGCCGCCGATGTTCACCGACTACCAGTACGAGGCGCTGGCGGTGCCGCGCAACACCGCGCTGGCCCAGAACAAGGACCCGGCCTTCTACGATATCGGCGTGTGCGGCCCGTTCCGCAGCGACCTGAAGGACCAGTCGCAATACTGCTCGATGTTCCTCACGCCGACTCTGCGCAACTCGGCCACGCGCCACGTGTTCTTCCACAACGGCATCTATCACGACCTGCAGCACGTGATGGATTTCTACAACGAGCGCAATACCAACCCGGGCAAGTTCTACCCGCGCGGCGCCGACGGCAAGGTCCACAAATACGACGACATCCCGGCCAGGTACCTGGCCAACGTCGACGTGACCGACGCGCCGTTCGACCGCAAGTTCGGCGACCAGCCGGCCATGACGCAGGACGACATCAAGGACATCATCGCCTTCCTGCAGACGCTCAACGACGACCCGGTGCCGAGCCACTGAGGCCCGCCCCCGCCTGCACCGGCCGGCGCTCCAGCCCGGCCGCGACGCCCCGGATTTTCCGGGGCGTTTTTTTTGATCCCGGCGATAGCGGTTGCCATGAAGATCCGGTATTGCAAATATCCTCGCCTTTCAATTTCATTTCAAATTCGCCACACATTTTAACAATCCCGCAGTGTGTAATTCCCCGCGCAATCGATCAAAAAAATTTAGATACTCGCCGCGCAAACGTATTCGGGCAATTACTGAATAAGCGGAATGGAAATTCTGTTGCTGCTGATCTGACATTTGGTTAGGATCTCGATTGTTAATTTTGTAGTCTGATTTTTCGACACTTCCCGCTCCATGGCACTCGAATCGGCGCATGTCTCGACAAGCTGTACCGCGGCAATTCACGCGAATGCGGAATTGACCGTGCAGGCATCGACCGCCGAGGACCAGGCTTTCCTGCACGCCGTGTTCGTGACCACGCGTCGCGAGGAATTCATGCGGACCGGCTGGCCGAGCGAGCGCGTCGAGGCCTTCCTGCACGAGCAATCGCGGATGCAGGACCGCTACTACCGCCAGCATTACGGGCAGGGCCGGTTCGACGTGGTGCGCCTGGACGGCGAACCGATCGGGCGGCTTTACCACGCCTGGCGCCCCGAACAGCTCGGCGAGGAGGCGCGGGTGATCGACATCGCCCTGCTGCCGGCCTGGCGCGGCCGCGGTATCGGCACCCGCCTGATGCAGGCGGTGGTGGCCGAGGCCGACCGCCAGGGCCTGCCCGTCAGCCTGCAGGTGGAAGTCGACAATCCGGTGCAGGTTTTATATAGGCGGCTGGGTTTTTCGAAAATCGGCAACAGCGGCATTTATGACACGATGCGCCGCGAATGCGGCGCCGGCGATTTGCCCGCTTCGGCGGCCGCGATGCGGCCTTTGCCACTCAATATATTAAGTGCGCGATTTTCGACTTCAGGAAATCCGGAGCCTGCCGTTAACAGCGAAAACGGAAGCAGCAGGGAAAACGCGCATTCCGTATAACTACCTATTCAATATATCCCGCATACGATCGTTTGAAATCGTGAAGCGGAAAATTTAAGGAAGCCGGGCGCGGAGCGTGGAAGCTTTTACCGCAGCCCGGAATACAGGACGGCCAACAGGGATCGCTGGTTCGCACAACCCGGGGGGGTGGGGCGGCCGGCGGGCGTATGGACCAAACGCCTAGGAAACGACGTGTCAGTTCTACCCACTCACGACGAGCTCGTGCAATTGCTCGGACAGGTATTGACCATCGAGACGGCCGACGAAGCCGCGCTGCCGCTGACCCAGACGCGCCTGACGGACGCGCCGGCCGGCCTGCCGATGGACAGCAGCTACGACTGCTACCTGGCGCACTTCGAACTGCCGGCCAACGTTCGGTTGCCGCAGGACACCTACCGCTTTCGCGTCGCGGACGGCCGCCACTGGCTGCTGTTCGTCTCGCCGACTCGGCCGCTGCCGAGCGGCGCGGGCATGGTCTGCGCCGTCATCCACCGCAAGAAATCCGACGACCAGGCCGCCACCGGCCTGGCAACGTCCGATGCCTGACGCCGGCGAGCCGCCATCGGTATCCGCAGCGCACCCGTTTCCCCACCCGATCTCCCTCAGGAGTCAACATGTCCGATCAGTACCTTGGTGAAATCCGCATGGTCGCCTTCGACTTCGCGCCCTATGGCTGGGCGCTGTGCGGAGGCCAGTTGCTGCCGATCTCGCAGAACAACGCGCTGTTCGCCTTGCTCGGCACCAATTACGGCGGCACCGGCGTGACCACCTTCGGCCTGCCGAACCTGCAGGGCCGCTCGCCGGTCGGCGTCGGCACCGGGGCGGGCCTCGCGCCGATCGTGCTCGGCGAGACCGGCGGCGCCGAGCAGATCACGCTGACCAGCTCCGAAATGCCGATGCATACGCACACGGCAGTCGTGACGGGCGGCGGCGGCACCAGCACGGTGTCGATCTCGATCCCGGCCACCACCACCACCGCGAATCCGCAGTCGGTGCCGGGCAGCAACACGGTGCTCGGCCCGGGCGCATCGAGCGGCCACACGGCCACGGTGTACAGCACCGCCACGCCGAACACGAACCTGCTGCCGTTCAACGCCAGCGTGACCACCGCGCCCCCCAGCATCACGAATACGGTGGCCGGCGGCAGCCTGCCGTTCGACATTCGCAATCCCTACATCGGCCTGACGTTCATCATCGCGCTGCAAGGGGTTTACCCGACGCGGGGCTAAGCGCGTCGCAGCTTCAAACATCGCCCGGCGCGGATCGGCCGCCCGGGCACGCGAGCACGGCGTCGGGCCGGTAGCAGCACGGAGAGTATCGTCATGAAGATCGTCAAACAGTGGTTCGCACGCCAGAGCCAGAAGCAGCGGGATGCCGAACGGCCCGGCTCGCGCGTCGCGGCCTCGCCGCTGTTGCTCGCACTCGAACCGCGCGTCGTCTACGACGCGTCGGTGGCTGCCGTCGCCGCGCAGCCGCACGCCCATGAACACGCGCATGCGGAAACGCATCGCACCGAAGCGCAGACCGATACCGCGACGGCCGGCAACGCCACCCCGCCGCAAGCGTCCTCGGCGCCGGTCGACAAGCCGGTGCGCAGCGCCTCGCGCGCAACCGCCGAAGGCACCGACACCTCGGCGCAAGCCCAATCGCGATCGGCCGCCCAAGGGAACGCCGATACGCAGCACGCCACGGCAAACGACGTCGGCATCGCGATGCCGGCCGTCGGCCAGACCGACGTGGTCTTCATCGACCCGAGCGTGGCGAACTACCAGACGCTGATCGCCGGCCTGCCCGCCGGCACGCAGTACGTGGTGCTCGATGCCGGCAGCGACGGCTTCGCGCAGATCGCAAGTTATCTGCGATCGCACCAAGGGGTCGAATCGATCAGCCTGATCTCGCACGGCACGGACGGCGCGATCCAGGCCGGCTCGACCTGGCTGACCGCCTCCGATTTCTCGGCCTACAGCGCGGAACTCGCGCAGATCGGCGCGGCCATGAAGCCGGGCGGCGACTTCCTGATCTACGGCTGCGACGTCGCCCAGCAGGCCGACGGCCAGGCGCTGGTGCAGCAGATCGCCGGCGTCACGCACCTGAACGTGGCGGCCTCGATCGACGCGACCGGCGCCGCCGCGCTCGGCGGCAACTGGACGCTCGAATACCAGGTCGGCCAGGTGCACACGGCGCTGAACGAATCGGCCACTGCCCAGGCGCAGTTCAACGAGCTGCTCGGCGTGACAGTGGAAACCTACGACACCGCCGCCAACAACAACTTCCAGGCGCTCGGCTCGTCCCAGTTCATGCTCGACGGCATCGTCTACACGCTCGACCAGGCCGCCAACACCTTCGCCTACAACGATTCGAATTCGCCGAACGGCCCCACCGACATCACCGACTCGTCGACCGACGGCGTGCTCGAGATCAATGCGGACGGGGGTTCGGCGATGAGCAACGTCACCATCTCGCTGGCAAACGGCCATACCTTCAACCTGCAGAGCTTCGACCTCAGCTCCTTCAACGGCGATCTCTACATCCAGGCGCACTATGCCAACGGCACCAGCAGCGGGCTGATCCAGCTCGCCACGGCCGCGGTGGGCGGCTTCCCCGGTGCCACCGTGTCGAGCCAGTTGGGCAGCGCCTTCAACAATATCGTCTCGTTCTCGCTGATCGACCAGAACGACCCCGGCGCCTTCGAGCCTTCGCTGGACAACCTGACCTACCAGGACACCGGCCCGGCGGTCACCACCAGCAGCGGCAACGCGGTCTGGAGTTCGGCCGACAACGGCGCGGGCACGGGCGGCACGGCGGTGAGCGTCGACCCCGGCCTGACCCTCAGCGACGGCGGCTCCAGCACGGCCAAGACGGCCACCATCCAGATCACCAACTTCCAGACCGGCGACCTGCTCAACTTCACGGCGCAGAACGGCATCACGAGCACCTACGACCCCACCACCGGCACGCTGACGCTGAGCACCGGCGCCGGCACGGCGACCATCGCGCAATGGCAAGCCGCGCTCGAATCGGTGACGTTCTCGAGCTCGCTGACCTCGCCCAATCTCTCGACCACCACGCGCACCGTCTCGTTCTCGTTCAACGACGGTACCTTCGTCAGCAACATCGCCACGCGCAACGTGACGATCACGGCGGTCGACCAGAGCCCGGTGCTGAGCGAAGGCGGCGCGGCCAGCACCAGCTATCTCGCCGGCACTGCCGCCGCCGCGGTGGACGCGAACATTCACGTCAGCGATGCGGACAATGCCTCGCTGGCCGCCGCCACCGTTACCATTTCCAGCGGCTTCGTGAGCGGCGATTCGCTGGGTTTCGTCAACAACAACGCCACGCTCTACGGCGACATCCAGGCCAGCTACAACCCGAGCTCGCATGCGCTGTCGCTGTTCTCGGGCAGCGGCACCGCCACGGTCGCGCAGTGGCAGGCCGCGCTCGATGCGGTCAGCTTCGCGTCATCGAGCGGCACCACCGGCGGCACGCGCGACATCACGTTCTCCGTGAGCGACGGCACCAAGACCAGCGGCACGCTGCATCACAGCGTGGTGGTGACGGTCGGCCCGACGGTCACCACCGACAGCGACTCGGCCATGTTCGTGACTGGCGACAACACGGCCTCGACGCCGGTGGCGGTGGACGCCGGCATCGTCGTCTCCGACGGCGTCAGCAGCACGCTGGCGAGCGCCACGGTGCAGATCACCGGCAACTTCCAGGTCAATCACGACCAGTTGCTGTTCGTCAACAACCCGGCGACGATGGGCGACATCAGCGCCGTCTACAACACCAGCACCGGCCTGCTCACGCTGACCTCGGCCAGCGGCACGGCCAGCCTGGCGCAATGGCAGGCGGCGCTGCGCGCCGTGACCTTCACCAGCGACCTGGTCGTGCCGTCGAACGCGACGCGCACGGTCAGCTTCCGGATCAACGACGGCACCCTGGTCAGCCCGGTGGCGAACCGCTCGGTGAGCGTCACGGATGTCGACCAGACGCCGATCATCGGCGGCGGCGGCACCACCGTCAATTTCACGGCAGGCGACAACACCGTCTCCACGCCGGTGGTGATCGACAACACCATCACGGTGGCCGACGCCGACGGCGGCCCGCTGCACACGGCCACCGTCACGATCTCGAGCAACGTCCAGCCCACCGACGTCCTGGCGTTCAACAACAATAATTCGGTGCTCTACGGCGACATCCAGGCGACCTATTCGAACGGCGTGCTCACGCTGAGTTCGTCCAGCACCACGGCCACGCTCGCGCAATGGCAGGCCGCGCTGCGCGCCGTCACCTATACCTCCACCGCCGTCACGCCGTCGAACCTGTCGCGCACCGTCACCTTCAGCATCAGCGACGGCACCAAGAGCAGCGGCACCGTGTCGGCCACGGTGAACGTGGCCGATACCGACCAGACGCCGCAGATCAGCGGTAGCAGCGGCAACGTCACGCTGACCCAGGGCGACAACACGAGCTCCACGCCGGTCACGGTGGACGGCGGCATCGTGGTGTCCGACCTCGACAACGGCACGCTCGCCTCGGCCACCATCACGATCGGCAACGTCGACGCCAGCGACGTGCTGCTGTTCGTCGGCAATCCCACGACGATGGGCAACATCAACGGCTCGTACTCGAACGGCGTGCTGACGCTGAGCTCGGTCGGCAACAGCGCCACGGTCGCGCAATGGCAGGCCGCGCTGCGTTCGGTCCAATTCCAGAACTTCTCGTCGGTGCCGACCACCACGCCGCGCGTCATCAGCTTCGTGATCAGCGACGGCACCAAGACGAGCGGCACGTGGAGCCGCACGGTGGACGTGGCGCTGACCGACCAGACGCCGCTGCTCGACACCAGCGGCGGCAGCACCACCTTCACCTCGGCCGACAACGCCCCCTCGATCCCGGTGGCCATCGACACCGGCCTGATCCTGACCGACAGCGACAGCCCCACGATGGTCTCGGCCACCGTGCAGATCACCGGCAACTACGTTGCGGGCGAGGACGTGCTTGCGCTCGGCGGCTCGTTCGGCGACATCACCGCGAGCTTCGACGCCAGCAACGGCAAGCTCACGCTGAGCTCGGCCGGCGCCTCGACCACCGCGCAGTGGATCGCGGCGCTGCGCTCGGTGACCTATACCGACCTGGCGGCGGTGCCGACCGGCACGACCCGCACCATCTCGTTCGCGGTCAGCGACGGCACCAAGGCCAGCGCCACCGAGACCAAGTCGCTCGGCATCGTCGCGACCCACCAGACGCCGGTCCTGACCAGCGGCACCTCGACCAGCCAGGACTTCCTGCCCGGCAATTCGGCCACCACGATCGACAGCGGCCTCGCGCTGACCGACCTGAACGTCGGCAACCCGTCCGCGCTGGTCTCGCTGACGATCACGGTGCAAATCACGTCCGGCTTCGAGATCGGCGACGTCCTGTCCTTCAGCGGGCTGGGCCAGATTCCGGTCAACGGCATCTCCCCCTCCTACGATCCGTCCACGGGCACCCTGACGATCACCTCCACGGGCGGCACCCTCGCGCAGTGGCAGAGCGTGCTCGACAATCTGCAGTTCCAGACCGGCTCCAATGCGCCGCTCGGCACGCGCGCGGTCTCGATCACCATCGGCGACGGCACCCGGACCAGCACGCCGGCGACCTACTCGATCGACGTGATCAGCTCCGCGCCGTCGCTGGCCACCAGCAGCACCGGCAGCGCGCACTTCCAGGCCGGCGACAACGTGCCTGCCACGCCGATCACGATCGATGCCGGCATGACCGTCGGCGACCCGCTCGGCAACGTGGTGGACACCGCCGTGATCTCGATCACCGGCAACCTGCACAGCGGCGAGGACGTGCTCGGCTTCACCAACGATGGCTCGACGATGGGCGACATCAGCGGCGTCTACAACACGCTGACCGGCGTGCTGGTGCTGACCTCGTCGAGCGGCACGGCCACCCTCGCGCAATGGCAGTCCGCGCTGCGCTCGGTCACCTATACCGACACGGCCGTCACGCCGAACACGGCCACGCGAACGGTCGACATCACGCTGAGCGCCGGCGCGCAGACCAGCAACACGCTGGAGCGCACCATCGCGGTGGCGAGCGTCGACCAGACGCCGATCCTGACCACCGGCAGCGCCGGCTCGGCGGCGTTCATCGCGGGCGACAACGTCGCGTCGACGCCGGTCGCGATCGATACCGGCATCATCGTCTCGGATCTCGACAACGGCACGCTGGCTTCGGCCACCGTCCAGATCGGCACGGGTTTCCATGCCGGCGAGGACGTACTGTTGTTCATCAACGACGGCGCCACGATGGGCAACATCACGGCCAGCTACGATGCCGTGCACGGCACCCTGACGCTGAGCTCGGCCAATGGCATCGCCACGCTGGCGCAATGGCAGGCCGCGCTGCGCGCGGTCACCTATACCGACACGGCCATCACGCCCGACACGGCCACCCGCACGATCAGCTTCTCGGTCAACGACGGCACCAAGACGAGCACCCCGATCACGCGCAACGTCAGCGTCGCCGACGTCGACCAGACGCCGGTCATCGGCTCCACCAGCAGCGGCCCGGCTGCCTTCCAGGCCGGCGACAACAGCATTTCCACGCCGATCGCGATCGACAACGGCATCGTCCTGGGCGACCTCGACAACAGCACGCTGGCCTCGGCCAAGGTGCAGATCGGCACCGGCTTCCAGCTCGGCGAGGACGTGCTGTCGTTCGTCAACGACGGCGCCACCATGGGCAACATCACGGCCAGCTACGACGCCGTGCATGGCACCTTGACGCTGACCTCGGCCGGTGCCAGCGCCACGCTGGCGCAATGGCAGGCGGCGCTGCGCTCGGTCACCTATACCGACACGGCCATCACGCCCAACACGGCCACCCGCAGCATCGGCTTCTCGCTCAACGACGGCACCCAGACCAGCGCGACCTACTCGCGCGACGTCACCGTCGCCGATGTGGACCAGACGCCCGTCGTCGGCTCCATCAATTCCGGCTCGGTCCCCTTCAAGGCCGCCGACAATGCCCCATCCACGCCGGTCACGATCGATGACGGCATCACGCTGTCCGATCTCGACAACGGCACCTTCGCCTCGGCCATCGTGCAGATCGGTGCCGGCTTCCATGCCGGCGAAGATGTCCTGAGCTTCGTCAACGACGGCCTTACGATGGGCAACATCACGGCCAGCTACGACCCCGCGCACGGCACCCTGACGCTGAGCTCGGCCGGTGCCAGCGCCACGCTGGCGCAATGGCAGGCCGCACTGCGCTCGGTCACCTATGTCGACACGGCCGTCACGCCCGACACGGCCACCCGCAGCATCGGCTTCTCGGTCAGCGACGGCACCCAGACCAGCACGACCTACTCGCGCGACGTCACCGTCGCCGATACCGACCAGACGCCGATCCTGACCACCGGCAGCACGGGTTCGGTGGCGTTCACCGCCGGCGACAACGTCGCGTCGACGCCGGTCGCGATCGACACCGGCATCGTCGTCTCGGATCTCGACAACGGCACGCTGGCTTCGGCCATCTTCCAGATCGGCGCGGGTTTCCATGCCGGCGAGGACGTGCTCGGCTTCGTCAACGACGGCGCCACCATGGGCAACATCACGGCCAGCTACGACGCTGCCGCCGGCACCCTGACGCTGAGCTCCTCGGGCAACAGTGCCACGCTGGCGCAATGGCAGGCGGCGCTGCGCTCGGTCACCTATACCGACACGGCCATCACGCCCGACACGGCCGCCCGCACGATCAGCTTCTCGATCAACGACGGCACCAAGTCGAGCCTCTCGCTCGCGCGCACCGTCACGGTTGCCGACGTCGACCAGACGCCGACCGTCGGCTCCACCAGCAGCGGCCCGGCTGCCTTCCAGGCCGCCGACAACACCGTTTCCACGCCGATCGTGGTCGACAACGGCATCGTCCTGGGCGACCTCGACAACAGCACGCTGGCCTCGGCCAAGGTGCAGATCGGCACCGGCTTCCAGCCCGGCGAGGACGTGCTGTCGTTCGTCAACGACGGCGCCACCATGGGCAACATCACGGCCAGCTACGACGCCGTGCACGGCACCCTCACGCTGACTTCGGCCGGCGCCATCGCCACGCTGGCGCAATGGCAGGCCGCGCTGCGCTCGGTCACCTATACCGACACGGCCATCACGCCCGACACGGCCACCCGCAGCATCGGCTTCTCGCTCAACGACGGCACCCAGACCAGCGCGACCTACTCGCGCGACGTCACCGTCGCCGACGTCGACCAGACACCGCTCATCTCGTCGAGCAGCACCGGTTCGGTGCCCTTCAAGGCAGGCGACAATGTCGCCTCCACGCCGGTGGTGGTCGACAACGGCATCACGCTGACCGATCGCGACAACCCCACCCTCGCCTCGGCCACGGTGCAGATCGGCGCGGGTTTCCATGCCGGCGAGGACGTGCTCGGCTTCGTCAACGACGGCGCCACCATGGGCAACATCACGGCCAGCTACGACGCCGTGCACGGCACCCTCACGCTGAGCTCGGCCGGCGCCACCGCCACGCTCGCGCAATGGCAGGCCGCGCTGCGCTCGGTCACCTATACCGACACGGCCGTCACGCCCGCCACCGCCACGCGCACCCTGATCGTCTCGGTCAACGACGGCGTGAAGACCAGCGGGGCCATCACGCGCAACATCACGGTCGCCGATACCGACCAGACGCCGCTCATCTCCTCGAGCAACAGCGACCCGGCCGCCTTCGTGGCCGGCGACAACACGGCGTCCACGCCGATCGTGGTCGACAACGGCATCACGCTGTCCGATCGCGACAATTCCACCTTCGCCTCGGCCACGGTGCAGATCGGCACCGGCTTCCACGCCGGCGAGGACCTGCTCGGCTTCGTCAACGACGGCCTCACGATGGGCAACATCACGGCCAGCTACGATGCCGTGCACGGCACCCTGACGCTGAGCTCGGCCGGCGCCACCGCCTCGCTGGCGCAATGGCAGGCCGCGCTGCGCTCGGTCACCTACACCGACACGGCCATCACGCCCGATTCGACAACGCGCGTCATCAGCTTCGCCGTCAGCGACGGCGTGAAGGCCAGCACCGCCATCACGCGCGAGGTCACCGTCACCGATACCGACCAGAGGCCGATCATCTCGTCGAGCAACACGGGCTCGGTCTCCTTCACGGCAGGCGACAACGTCGCGTCGACACCGGTGGTGGTCGACAACGGCATCGTGCTGAGCGACCTCGACAACTCCACCTTCGCCTCCGCCACCGTGAAGATCGGCGCCGGCTTCCATGCCGGCGAGGACGTGCTCGGCTTCGTCAACGACGGCGCCACCATGGGTAACATCACCGCCAGCTACGATGCCGCCACCGGCACGCTGACGCTGAGCTCGGCCGGCGCGATCGCCTCGCTGGTCCAATGGCAGGCCGCGCTGCGCTCGGTCACCTACACCGACACGGCCATCACGCCGGACGCCGCGACGCGCAGCATCAGCTTCTCCGTCAACGACGGCGTGAAGACCAGCACCGACATCACGCGCAGCGTGACCGTCACCGATGTCGACCAGACGCCGCTCATCTCGTCGAGCAACACCGGGCCAGCCGCCTTCGTCTCGGGCGACAACGCCCCCTCCACGCCGATCGCGATCGACAACGGCATCACGCTGTCCGATCGCGACAACACCACCTTCGCCTCGGCGACGGTGCAGATCGGCGCCGGCTTCCATGCCAACGAGGACCTGCTCGCCTTCGTCAACGACGGCGCCACCATGGGCAACATCACGGCCAGCTACGACGCCGTGCACGGCACCCTGACGCTGACTTCGGCCGGCGCCACCGCCACGCTGGCCCAATGGCAGGCGGCGCTGCGCTCGGTCACCTATACCGACACGGCGGTGCTGCCCAACACGGCCGCGCGCACGCTGATCGTCTCCGTCAACGACGGCACCAAGACCAGCGCCGCCCTCACGCGCAGCGTGTCGGTCACGGCCACGCACCAGACGCCGCAACTGGGCGGCGGCGATGCACAGCTCAGCTACACGGCCGACGGCAAGAGCGGCTCCACGATCACGGTCGGCGACGGCATCACGCTGGGCGATCGCAACAACACGCCGCCCACCACGGCGACGGTGGCCTTCGGCGGCAGCTTCGACGCCAAGCACGACGTGCTGGGCTTCACGCCGAGCGCCGCCAGCGGCGACATCACGGCCAGCTACAACGCCGCCACCGGCACCCTGACCTTCAGCTCGGCCAGCGGCACCGCCACTACCGCGCAATGGCAGGCGGCGCTGGACGCGGTGACCTATACCGACACCCAGGCCGAGCACGCCAACGTCTCGCGCACCCTGGTGTTCACGGTCGGCGACGGCACGCGCACCAGCGCGCCGCTCACGCGCACGCTGCAGATCGTGGGCGTGCCGCAACCGGTCGGCGTGCCGATCCTGCCGCCTACCGTGGAACCGGATCACCGGCCGACGCCGCCGATCGCGCCGCCGCCGCAAGTCGAGATCCCGCGTTCGACCATGCTGATCGCACCGGATGCCCAGGAGCGCAACGACGGCGTGTCGAATCCCCTGATCGTGCTGACGGCACTCGACGCGCCGCGCCAGATCAGCACCATCGTGCCGCGCGACACCTTTACCTTCGCCACCCACGACGCGCACGGAAACGCATTGGGCGACACCTCCGTCACCTCGCTCGAATCGATCGTGCCGCAGGAGGCGGCCGCTGCACCGGCGGCCGCGCATCTGCTGCCTGCCGCCGACGTGCATGCCATGCACCAGCCCGGCAGCGCCTTCGCGCTCAACGTGGCCCCGCTGCTGCGCGCGCCGGCCAATGCCGAAGCCGCGCACGAGCAGGCCAGCGTGGCCGTCACGCTGGCCGACGGCGCGGCCCTGCCGTCGTGGCTCCACTACGACGCCACGCACGGCACGCTGAGCGGCACGCCGCCGGCCGGCGTGCACGAGATCCGCGTCACGCTGGTCTCGCGCGATGCTGCCGGCAACGTGGTGCGCCGCGAGGTGGTGGTGCGCTTCGACGCGCACGGCAAGCCCGCCGCCAACGCGCATGCCGCGCCGAAACCGGCAGCCAAGCCGGCGCCGCAAGCCGCCGTGCCGCCCGCCAAGGCTTCGCTCACCGCGCAATTCGCCAATGCGGTGGCCACGCTGCACGTGCCGCGCCACGACGCGGCCCTCGCCGAGCGGCAGTCCGCCGTCGCGGCCGTCACCCCGGAGCGCCGCTCATGAAATCCGCACTCGCCTTTCCCTTTGCCCATTCCTCCAAGAGACCACTCGCCGTGAACAACAAGACGCTCCGGGGACGCGCGCCGCGTCCCGCCCTGCTCGCCGCCGCCCTCGCCGTGATCTGGCTGTCCGGCTGCGCCGTGAAGCCGGTCCCGTTCACCGACGCGGAGCGCGCCGATACGGCCCGCACCGACCGCGCGGCGATGTTCACGAACCAGCAGCCGGTAAGCGGCCCGATCACGCTCGACGAGGCGATGGCGCGCGCGATCCGCTACAACCTCGACCATCGCCTGAAGATGATGGAAGAGGCGCTCGCGCAGCGGCAGCTCGACCTGTCGAACTTCGACCTGCTGCCCAAGCTGACCGCGCAAGCCGGCTACACCAACCGCAACCACGAGCTCGCCTCGGCCTCGGAAGGCCTGTTCACGCACGAGGAATCCCTGATTCCCTCGTACTCGACCGACAAGAACAGCCGCACCGCCGACCTCAACCTGTCCTGGAACATCCTGGACTTCGGCGTCAGCTACTTCGAGGCCAAGGAGCAGGCCGACCACGTGCTGGTGCTCGAGCAGCGCCGCCGCAAGGTGGTGCAGCTGATGATGCAGCAGGTGCGCGAGGCCTACTGGCAGGCGGTGGGCGCGCAGCGCCTGCGCGAGAGGATCGGGCCGCTGCTCGAGCAGGCCGGCGCCGCGCTCGACGATTCGCGCAAGACGCAGGCGCAGGGCCTGCGTTCGCCGATCGAGACGCTCAACTACCAGCACGCGCTGCTCGACCTGATGCGCCAGCTCGAGGCGGTGCGCGACCAGCTCGAGGAAGCCAAGCCGCGCCTGGCCTCGCTGATGAACCTGGAGCCCGGCCGCGACTTCACGCTGGCCGCCGGCGACGACTTCAAGGTGCCGGTGTTCGAGATGCCGATGCCGAAGATGGAAGACATGGCGCTGCAACGCCGGCCCGAGCTGGTCGAAGCCAGCTACAACGAGCGCATCAGCGTCAACGAGACCCACAAGGCGATCGCCAAGCTGCTGCCCGGCATCGAGTTCAGCCTCGGCGCGCATTACGACAGCAACAGCTTCCTGGTCTACAACGCCTGGCGCTCGGCCGGCATCAGCGTGAGCTGGAACCTGCTGAACCTGCTCAACGAACGCAATATCCGCGGCACCGCGCAGGCCCAGCTCGACGTGGCGAAGATGCAGCGCATGGCGCTCAGCATGGCGGTGCTCACCCAGGTGCACGTGGCACGCAGCGAGCTGGCCGCCAAGACGCGCCAGTTCGACCTGTTCAAGCAGATGAACGACGTCGACCAGCAGATCCTCGAACACACCCACAACGCCACCACGGCCAACGCGCAGGGCAAGCTCGAGGAGATCCGCGTGGCCACCGCCGCGATGATGTCCGAGCTGCGCCTCTACCAGAGCTACGGCGAACTCGAGAGCGCCTATGGGCAGATGCTCGCCACGCTGGGCCTGGACCCGGTCGGCGACAAGCTGAACGGCCATGACCTCGCCTCGCTGCGCAAGTCGATCGGCGAGGAACAGCAGCGCTGGGACGTGCTGGCCCAGGGCGGCGACCTGACTGCCGCCGCGCCCGCCCAGCCGGGCCCGACGCTGGCCGCCGCAGCCGCGCTAGACGCAGCGGGAGCCACCCAGAAATGACGCAGGCCAGGCACTACCGGGCAGCCGGCGCGATCGCGCTGCTCGTCGCAACAGGTTTCGCGATGGCGGCGCCGCCGGCGCCGGCTCCCGCACCCGCCACCCCGCCCGCTCCGGCGGCGGCCCAGGCCCCGGCCGCCGACAGCCCCGATTCGCGGATCCGCATCCAATTGGTGGCGCGCGACCAGGTCGACGTGTCGAGCGAGATCTCGGCCAAGATCGCCTCGCTGCCGTTCCGCGAGGGCGACAGCTTCCGCACCGGGCAGACCCTCGTCACGCTTGATTGTTCGCTGTACAGCGCGCAGTTGCGCAAGGCCCAGGCCGACGCCGACGGCGCGCGCGACCTGCTCGACACCAACCGCAAGCTGCTCGCGCTGCATTCGATCGGCGAGCTGGAGGTGCAGCAGGCGCAGGCCAAGCAGAAGGCCAGCGCGGCCGACGTGGCCTATATGCAGGCCACCGTGCACAAGTGCGCGATCGCGGCGCCCTTCGACGGGCGCGTGGTCAAGCGCAGCGCCTCGCCGCAGCAGTTCGCCGAGCCCGGCAAGCCGCTGCTGACCATCGTCGACACCGGCCATCTCGAACTGAAGATGATCGTGCCGTCGAAATGGCTGGCCTGGCTCAAGCCCGGCCATGCGCTGAGCGTGCAGGTCGACGAGGTGGGCAAGACCTACCCGGCCAAGGTGGCGCGGATCGGCGCGCGCGTCGACCCGGTCACGCAGACCGTCGACGTGACCGCCGCGCTGAACGCCGGCGCGCCCGAACTGCTGCCGGGCATGAGCGGCTGGGCCAGCTTCGCGCGGTGATGTCATGACGGTGACGGCAACCCGCATGGCGGAAGAAGCGACCCAGGAACAGGTGCGCATCGACGGCCAGCAGCTCGCGCTGCTCTGGCAGTTGTCGGCCCGTGCCCGCGCGGCCGCCAGCGAGACCACGCTCGGCTTCACGATCGTCAACGAAACCCTGGCCCTGGTGCCCTATCGCCAGGCCGCCTGGTGGCGCGGCGACGCGCCGGGCCACGTGGCGGCCGTCTCGGGCCTGCCGCAGAGCGACCCGAACGCGCCCTACGTGCAGTGGCTCGGCGCGCTCTGCAAGGCGCTCGCGCGCGGCCTGCAGGACGCGCCGCCCAAGGACGCCGCGGCGCGCGTGGAAGGCCAGGGCGCGCCGGTGCTGCCGGCCC
>NZ_VWWC01000102.1:0-27191 GCF_011753175.1 Burkholderia sp. Cy-637
TCCAGCCCAGCACCGCCACCGCTTCGAGCCGCAGTTCGGCGTCGTCCGAATCGAGCGCGGCCAGCGCCGGCTCGTAGGCATCGGCGTGGCGCAGCTCGCGCAGGGCGCGCAACACGGCGCGCGCCACGAAGGGTTCGGGCCGGCCGGCCCAGCGGCGCAGCGTGTCGCCGGAAGCCGGGTCCTTCAGCTCCGACAGGCTTTGCGCGGCGGCCTCGCGCACGCCGGCATCGGCGTCGAGCAGGGCCGCGCACAGCGCCTCGATCGCCTCGGGCTGCTCCCAGGCGGCCAGCGCCAGGGCCGCCTCGCGGCGCACCGCGGCGTCGGCGTCATGGCCGAGCAGGGCGAGGAAGGCAGGCACCAGCTCGGGATCGCCGAGATCGGCCAGCTCGAACACGGCGATGCGGCGCACGGCCGGATCGGCATCGGCGGCGCGCGTCAGCAGCGCTCGCGCGGCGGGATCGACACCGGCGGCCAGCGCCGGCAGGTCGATAGGGTGGATCGGGGGCATGTCGGTCATCGGTCTTGCGGGGGCGAGGGAGCGTGAAGGTGGCGGGCCGCGCTCAGCGCAGCAGGTACGGGATCTCGACCTTGACGGCGCCGGTCGGGCAATCGCGTTCGCAGGGCATGCAGTACCAGCACTCGTCGAACTGCATGTAGGCCTTGCCCTTCGAGGTGTCGATCGCCAGCAGGTCGAGCGGGCAGACGTCGACGCAGACGGTGCAGCCCTTCTCGGCGATGCACAGCGCCTCGTCGATGGTCACGGGGGCGCTGCTGCGCTGGAGGATGTCGTGCGGGGTGGTCGGCATGGTCGGGGTTCTCAGCTGAGGGCGGGCGCGGCGTGAGCGTCGGCGCCGGTGGTTGCGTTGGCGGTTGCGTTGGCGGTGGCGCGCTCGCGGATCCGCAACTGCGAATACGCGCCCAGCTCCGCGTCGGAGACCGGTACCACGTAAGGCTCGACGGCGCGCTTCTCGCTTCTCATGCGGCCCTGGTCGTCGCGGCTCAGGTGCGTGTGGCAGAACCAGTCGCGGTCGTTGCGCTCGGGGAAATCGACGCGATGGTGATAGAGGCCCCAGCGGCTCTCGGTGCGGAACAGCGAGGCGCGCGCGGCCATCTCGGCGCAATCGCGGATCGCCCGCACCTCGGCCGCGCGCATCAGCTCGTGCGGGTGGGTGGCCTTGATCGCCTCGATGTCGGCGCCGATCTCCTCGAAGCGCTGCAGGCCGATCTCCATCTTGCGCGTGACCTTGGGCGGCTGCAGGTAGTCGTTCACCATGCGGCGCAGCTTGTACTCGACCTGGTTCGGCGCGAGGCCGTGCTCGCGATGCAGCGGTGCCAGCACGCGCTCGCGCTCGGCCGCCACCTGTTCCTGGTCGAGCGGCGACAGCTCGCGCCCGGCGATGTCCTCGGCCGCGTGCTCGCCCGCGAACCAGCCGTAGGTGAAGGCGCCGAGCATGTAGTTGTGCGGCACGGCGGCCATGTCGCCGGCGGCGTAGAGACCCGGCACGGTGGTGCGCGCATGCTCGTCCACATACACGCCCGAGGCGCTGTGGCCGCTGCAGAAACCGATCTCGGAGATATGCATCTCCACCATCTGATGGCGGTAGTCGGTGCCGCGCCCTTCATGGAAACGGCCGCGGCTGGGCCGCTCGTTGGTGTGCAGGATCTGCTCGATGTTGCGGATGGTTTCCTCGGCCAGGTGGTCGAGCTTCAGGAACACCGGGCCGCGCCCGCTCTGCAGTTCCTGGTAGAACTCCCACATCATCTGGCCGCTCCAGTAGTCGCATTCGATGAAGCGCTCGCCCTGGCCGTTGGCGGTGAAGCCGCCCAGCGGCCCGGTCACGTAGGCGCAGGCCGGGCCGTTGTAGTCCTTGATCAGCGGATTGATCTGGAAGCACTCGAGGTTGGCCAGCGCGGCGCCGGCGTGATAGGCCATCGCGTAGCCGTCGCCGGCGTTGGTCGGGTTCTCGTAGGTGCCCATCAGGTAGCCCGAGGCGGGCAGGCCGAGCCGCCCGGCCGCGCCGCAGCAGAGAATCACGGCCTTGGCGCGGATCACCTGGAACTGCGCGGTGCGGCAGTCGAAGCCCAGCACGCCGGCGGCGCGCCCCTGCGCGTCGGTCAGCACGCGGGTGGCGACCACGCGATTGGTGATCGCGATGCGCGCGCGCTTCAACTGCCGGTAGAGGATCTTCTTGATGTCGTGGCCCTCGGGCATCGGCAGCACGTAGGCGCCCATGTGATGGACCTTCTTGACCGCGTAGTCGCCGTTGCCGTCCTTCTCGAACTTCACGCCCCAGCGGTCGAGCTGCTCGATGGTGGTGTAGCTGTGCTTCGCGTAGGCATGCACGGCGGATTGATCGACGATGCCGTCGTTGGCGATGGTGATCTCGCGCGTGTACTGCTCGGGCGTGGCGTGGCCGGGGATCACGGCATTGTTCAGGCCGTCCATGCCCATCGAGATCGCGCCGCTGCGCTTGACGCCGGCCTTCTCCAGCAGCAGCACGCGCAGCGCCGGGTTGCGTTCCTTGGCCTTGATCGCGGCCATCGGGCCGGCGGTGCCGCCGCCCACCACCACCAGGTCGTAGTCGAGCACTTGGGTATTCATCACGAGGTCCTCCGGTGTTCATGCGGTTTCCTGCGATCGACGCGCAGCCGGTACTGGAAGGCGTCGCCGCGGAAATACAGGTGTTCGTAATCGATCGGCGCGCCGGCCTCGTCGTGCGTCAGGCGCTCGATGCGCAGCACCGGGCTGCCGTCTTCCACGCGCAGCGCCTCGACGATGTCGTCGTCGGCGAGGATCGCATCGATCGACAGGTCGGCATGGCCGAGCGGCACGCCGCAGTCGTTCTCCAGGATCAGGAAGATGTCGCGCGTGACGAGGTCGGCGCCGGCCAGGCGCTTGCCGAGCGCCTCCGGCACCCAGGTGATCTCGAGCGAGACCGGCTCGCGGTTGAGCAGGCGCACGCGGTGGATCTCGGCCACGCTGGCGCCCTCGGGCAGGTTCAGCCTGGCGGCCACGTGGCGATCGGCCTTGACGATGCCGAAGCTGCGCAGCTGGTTCACGATCTCGTAGCCCATCGACGACATCGCCTCGGCGAAGCCCTGCAGCGAGGCGACGTTCTGGAAGGCCTTCGGTTTCGACACGAAGGTGCCCTTGCCGTGCAGGCGGAACACCAGGCCTTCCTTCTGCAGATCGCCGAGCGCCTGGCGCACGGTGATGCGGCTCACGCCGTACATCGCGCACAGTTCGCTTTCGGACGGCATGCGGCTGTGGGGCGGGTAGCTGCCGTCGAGGATGCGAGAGCGCAGCGTGTCCTTGATCTGTTCGTAGAGCGGCTGCGGGGACAGCGGCACCAGGTTGGTTTTCGACATGGTCAACTTGTCATGACAAGACATGACGAGTGTAGGGAGCGTCGAATCGCCGCCAAACCAATCAATTCAGATATCGATTCCCGGTTTGGCGGGGGTGGTGCTCAAGCAGCGGAATCGCGCTTATCGCGTCGGAAGGAAGGTCGGCATCAACGCGCGGCGGCTTCGGGCTGCCGGCGATAAGCCGCGCCCGCATGCGCTGCCGGCAGCGTGGCCGCGCCGCCGAACAGCTTCTCGCGCAGCGTGCCCTCGGCATAGGCGGTCTTGTAGCGGCCGCGCGCCTGCAACTCGGGGATCACCAGCTCGATGAAATCCTCGTAGCTTTCCGGCGTGACCGTGCGCGCCAGGTTGAAGCCGTCGATATCGGTCTCGTCGATCCAGCCGATCAGCGCGTCGGCCACCTGCGAGGCGTCGCCGACGATGGTCGCGTAGCGCCCGCCCAGCGCCATCTGGCCGAGCAGGTCGCGCACCGTGAAATCGGGCCGGCCGTCGGTGACGCGCTGCACCGAGGATTCGATGCCGCGCGGTTTTTTCGTGCCGTCGGGCGCGATCACGTCGTCGAGATCGAAGCGCGAATAATCGATGCCGCTGCCGGCCGCGAAATGCGCGAGGCCGGCCTCGGGGCTGGCGTGGCGCGCGTACTCGGCGAACTTCTCGCGCGCCTCGGCCTCGGTGCGCCCGACGATCACCGTCACGCCCATGAAGATCCTCAAGTCCGCCGGATCGCGCCCGGCCTCGGCCGCCTGGCGGCGCAGCTCGGCCACCAGCTTGCGCGTGCCGGCGCGGCTGCCGCTCGACACGAACACGCATTCGGCATGGCGCGCCGCGAACTGCTGGCCGCGCCCCGAGGAGCCGGCCTGGAACAGCACCGGCGTGCGCTGCGGCGAGGGTTCGGCGAGGTGGTAGCCGTCGACCTCGTAGAAGCGGCCGCGATGGCGGATGCGGTGCACCTTGGCCGGATCGGCGAACACGCGCGCCTCGCGGTCGCGGCGCACCGCGCCGTCCTCCCAGCTGCCTTCCCACAGCTTGTAGGCCACTTCCAGGTACTCGTCGGCGCGGTCGTAGCGCTCGTCGTGCTCGATCTGGCCGGCCAGGCCCATCGCGCGCGCCGCGCTGTCGAGGTAGCCCGTCACGATGTTCCAGCCGATCCGGCCGCCGCTCAGGTGGTCGAGCGTCGAGAAGCGCCGGGCCAGCAGGTAGGGCGCCTCGTAGGTCAGGTTCACGGTGATGCCGAAGCCGAGGTGTTGCGTGGCGGCGGCCATCGCCGAGACCAGCATCATCGGGTCGTTGACGGGCAACTGGATCGACTCGCGCAGCGTCAGGTCGAGCGACTGGCCATAGACGTCGTAGACGCCGACGATATCGGCGATGAACAGCCCGTCGAACAGGCCGCGTTCGAGCAGGCGGGCGAGGTCGGTCCAGTAGGCGAGCGAGCGGTAGTCGGTGGAACGGTCGCGCGGATGCGTCCACAGACCATGGTTGATGTGGCCGACGCAGTTCATGTTGAACGCGTTCAGGCGGATCGGCTTTCCTGTCATCGTCGAGGGGCGCGCCCGGGCGGGTTGGTCGAAACCAGCTAGGCTCGCATGGCGCGCGCGCGTTCCCAACCAAGGAATCCGGATTTGCTTCGCAGCGATTCGACGATAGCGGCCGCGGCGCGGGCGGTGGTTGCGCTCGCGCTTCAGCGCCAGCGCGCGGCCGAGAACGGCGCCAGATCGATCGAGGGGCGCTCGCCGGACAGCAGTTGCGCGACCAGGCGGCCGGTCGGCGCGCCGGCGGTCAGGCCGATATGGCCATGGCCGAAGGCGTACACGGCGTTCTCGAAGCGCGCGGCGCGGCCGATCACCGGCAGGGAATCGGGCGTGCTGGGGCGGCGGCCCATCCAGCGCAGCTCGGCCTGTCCGGCCGCCTGCTCGGGGGCCGCGCCGAGCGCCGGGTACATGCGCCGCAACTGGCGCGCCAGCAGCGTGCAGCGGCGCCAGTCGGGCGGCGCGTCGAGCCCGGCGAACTCCACCGTGCCGGCGCAGCGCACGCGCCCGGCCATCGGCGTGCTGAAGATCTTCGCCTCGGACCACAGCGTCGGGATGCGCGGGCCGGCCGCCGCTTGCGGCACCTCCAGGTGGTAGCCGCGCTCGGTGTCGAGCATCACGCGATCGCCGAGCCGGGCCGCGAGGCGCGCCGACCAGGCGCCCAGCGCCACCACCGCGCCCTTCACCTCGAAGGTGCCGGCGCTGGTGGCGACGCCGGTGAGCCGGGCGCCGTTGTCGATCACGCCGAGCACCTGCGCGTCGACGATCCTGCCGCCGCGCGCGAGCAGGTCGCGCTTGAGGCCCTCGACGAAGGCGCCGGGGTCGCTCAGGTGCCCGGTTTCGCGGATCAGCCGCGCGCGCAGGAAGCGGTCGGCAAGATCGGGCTCCAGCTCGCGCAGCGCCGCGCGCGGCACCTCCTCGACGGCGATGCCGTTCGCTTCCCGCAGGGACATCGCGTAGGCATCGCCGGCATGGCCTTGCTCGCTGGTGTAGGCGACCAGGTGGCCGCGTTGCTCGAACAGTTCGCCCAGCCCGGCTTCGGCGGCCAGCGCGCGGTAGGCCTCGACGCTGCCGGCGATCAGCCCGCGCAGGGCGCCGGCCTGGGCGGCCACGCGCTCGGGCGTGCCTGCCGCCACGAAGCGCGCGAGCCAGGGCAGCAGGCGCGGCAGGTAGCGCCAGCGCAGCACCAGCGGGCCTTCCGGATCGAGCAGCCAATGCGGCACATGGCGCAGCACGCCCGGCATCGCGACCGGCACGATCGAGGAGCCGTTCAGGCAGCCGGCATTGCCGAACGAGGCGGCCTCGCGCGGGTCGCCGCGATCGATCAGCAGCACCTCGTGGCCGGCGCGGCGCAGGTAGGCGGCGGCACAGCTGCCGATGATGCCGCCGCCGAGCACGGCGACGGGAAGCGAGGATGCGGACATGCGCGGAAAAACCGATGAGGAAACGAGCCGGCGGCCATCGTGACATGACAAAAAGCTGACGGCCAGCATCGGCCAGAATCTGCCGGCTTCGGGCGACTGCGGCGGGCTTCGGCCGGCCCGGCCCCGGGTGGGCGCGAGCGATGACATACTGGGCGCCCGTCCCCGTTTCCCAAGGAGTGTGCGCGTGAGCGATCCCATTCATCGCGAGCTGAGTGTCGACGGCGTTCGCCTTCATCTGGTCGAACAAGGTGAGGGCCCGGCCGTCCTGCTCTGCCATGGCTACCCCGAGTGCTGGTATTCCTGGCGCCACCAGTTGCCGGCGCTGGCCGCGGCCGGCTACCGGGCGATCGCGCTCGACATGCGCGGCTACGGCGAGAGCGACAGCCCGCCTGGAATCGAAGACTACACCGTGCTGCGCCTGGTCGGCGACCTGGTGGGCGTGCTCGATGCGCTGGGCATCGAATCGGCGGTGGTGGCCGGGCACGACTGGGGCGCGGTGGTGGCCTGGCATGCCGCGCTGCTGCGAGCCGATCGCTTCCCGGCCGTGATCGCGCTGAGCGTGCCCTTCATCCCGCGCGGCCAGGTCAGCACCTCGCGCAAGCTGCCGGAGACGGAGCACGAGGTGTTCTACCAGCTCTATTTCCAGGAGCCCGGCGTGGCCGAGGCCGATTACGAGCGCGATACGCGCGGCTATCTGCGCGGCCTGCTGTTCGCCACCAGCGGGGACATGCCGCCGCCGGCCGAAGGCGAGCCGCCGCGCCGGCCGGGCATGGTGCCGCGCACGGGCCGGCTGCCGTATTCGGGGCCGGCGGTGCTGCCGTCCTGGCTCGGCGAGGCGGATGTCGACGTCTACACGGCCGCCTTCGCGCGCAACGGCTTTCGCGGCCCGCTGAACTGGTACCGCAATATCGAGCGCAACTGGCAGACGCTGGCCGCCTTCGAGGGGCGCAAGGTGGAGGTGCCGGCGCTCTATATCGCCGGCGAGCGCGACCTGGTGCTGGCCTTCAAGGGCAATTCGGCCTTGCTGGAGGCGCAGGCGCGGTGGGTGCCGCGCCTGGCGCGCACGGTGCGCCTGCCTGGTTGCGGGCATTGGACCCAGCAGGAGCGGCCCGCCGAGGTCAATCGCGAGATGCTGGCCTTCCTGGGCGAGGTGGGCTGGGGGCGGGGTTGAGCCTGGGCTTGGCGATGCCCGGCGCGCGCCTGTTCACGGCATGAAGCGCGAAACGGCGGCGCCGGGCATGCCGCTGGCTTTATAGCGGAATCGCCTCGCCATAGGCGCGCAGGTCGGCATGCTCGCGCAGCAGTTGCTCGTACAAGCCCTGGAAGCCCAGCCAGGCCACGTAATCGGACGCGAGATGGCGGCGGATGCCGCGTGCCTCCTCGTCGCCCAGCACCTCGATCGGGCCGGCCGCCTCGGCCAGCAGCTGCACCTGCGCGCAGCGCTCCATCGCGATGAAGCGATAGACGGCCGAATCCACGCTCGAGCCGATCGTCAGCAGCCCGTGGTTGAGCAGGATCGCGGCCTTGCAGTCGCCCATGGCCTGCGCGATGCGGCGGCCCTCGTCGGTGGCGAGCACCACCACGTCGCCGCGAAACACCACGTGGTTCTCGAAGAACAGGCAGGCTTCCTGGTTGATCGGCGCGAGCAGCCGCTCGCGCGCGGCGAAGGCGCGGCCGTAGGTGGTATGCGTGTGCACGGCGGCCACCGCCGAGGCGATGGTGCCGTGGATGCCGCAATGGATCGCCACCGCGGCCGCGTTGACGGGGCCGTCGCCGTGATGGACCCGGCCGTCGTCGTCGATGCAGATCAGGTCGTCGGGATGGACCGTCGAGAAGTGCTGCGCGTAGCGGTTGACCCAATAACGATCGTGATGCTCGGGGTCGCGCGCCGTGACGTGGCCGGCGATGCCCTCGGTCAGCCCGAAGCGCGCCAGCAGCCGATACGCGGCGGCCAGCTTGAGCTTGCGGTGGCGGCGCTCGGCCTCGATCGTCGAATAGGTATGAGGAACCGGCAGGGTGCCGCCGATCGGGGTGGGGATCTGGTAGTCGTTCGGGTCCGCTGCTGTCATGCGAGGCCTTCGGGGAATGGGGAGGATGGGGCGGCGGGCGTCACTGGCCCTCGATGGATGCATTCTCCGGCGCCGCGCTCGCCAGCGTAAAGCGACGATTGGGCAAGCTCGTGTGAGCTTTTTTCACAGGCGCCGGCGCAGTCATGCCGAAGCGTCACAGGCTGGTGACTTTTCGTGGATTGCCATGGAAATTCGGCCGGTGCTAAATGACATCGACGCGGCAGGGCCAGCCCCGAGCCGCGCGACGCGCCCGCTCCCGGCGTGCGCCCGCCTGCCCACCGACCCAGCCACCGGACCCGCCCATGGCCGCTACCCACGACACGCAGCCCGCGCTGCCGCCCGACTTGATGAAACGCATCGCGTGGCGGATCGGCCCGCTGATGGTGCTGATGTACGTCGCCAACCAGCTCGATCGCGCCAACGTCGGCTATGCGGCGCTGACCATGAACGCCGAGCTCGGCATGAGCGCGGCGCAATACGGGCTGTCGGCCAGCCTGTTCTTCCTCGGCTACATCCTCTGCGAGGTGCCGAGCAACCTGTTCATGCATCGCTACGGCGCGCGCCGCTGGATGACGCGCATCCTGCTGAGCTGGGGCCTGCTGTCCTCGCTCACCAGCTTCGTGCCGAACGCGCACTGGCTCTACGCGGCACGTTTCCTGCTCGGCGCCTTCGAGGCCGGGCTCTATCCGGGCATGGTCTATTACCTGACCTTGTGGATGCCGGCGCGCAACCGCGTCTGGATGATGTCGCTGTTCACCATGTCGATCCCGCTCACGGGCATGCTCGGCGCGCCGGTGTCGACCTGGATCATGGAGCACGCGAGCGTGTTCGGCATCACCGGCTGGCGCGCCATGATCCTGCTGGAGGGCGTGCCGGCGATGCTGCTCGGCGTGGTGGCCTGGTTCTGGCTGCCCGACGGCCCGCATGCCTGGCGCGGGCTCGGCGAGGCCGACCACGCCCGCCTGCGCGCGGCGCTGGCGGCCGAACAGGAAAGCGCGGCCGCGACGGTGCAGCCCGACAGCGCGCGCAAGGCGCTCGGCAATCCGAAGGTCTGGGCGCTGGGCCTGGTCTATTTCGGCATCAACTCGGGAATCATCGGACTCCTGTATTTCCTCCCCCAGGTGGTGAAGACCTTCAGCGGCAGCGCTCACCTCTCGCTCACGCAGATCGGCCTGATCTCGGCCGTGCCGTTCGCGGTGGCGGTGGTGGGCGTGCTGGCCTGGGGCCGTTTGGTATCGCGCCGGCGCGTGCATGCCGGCCATGTGGCGGGGCCCTTGATGCTGTCGGCGGTGACGCTGGCCAGCGCGCTGTACCTTGGCTCGCCGCTGGCGACGGTGGCCGTGCTCGCGGTTGGCACCACCGCCTGCTTCTGCAGCATCTCGACCTTCTGGCAGTTGCCCACGCGCATCCTCACCGATCGCGCGGCGGCGGCCGGCATCGCGCTGATCACCAGCATCGGCGTGTCCTCGGGCTTTCTGATGCCGTATTTCATCGGCTGGGTGCGCGACACGACCGGCACCTTCCGGCTCGCCTTCATCGCCATCGCGGTGGCGATGACGATCGGCTCGGCGCTGGCCATCGTGCTCGATCGACCGAAGCGGCGCGCCTTCGAAGGAAGCATGGCGCTAAAATGAGGCTCGATTTTCCGGAGGACGAGCCGTGTCGCTGCGTCGAGGCATTCCCAGTCTGACCGCCTTGCAGGCCTTCGAGGCATCGGCGCGGCACCAGAGTTTCTCGAAGGCCGCCGCCGAGTTGCAGCTCACGCATGGCGCGATCTGCAAGAAGGTCAACGAGCTGGAGGCCAGCCTCGGCGTGGAGCTGTTCCGGCGCGTCAGCCAGCGGCTGGTGCTGACCGAGGCCGGCGCCGATTATGCCCACCGTATCCGCCTGCATCTCGAGCAGATCCGCCAGGACACCCAGCAGTTGCTCGCGCAAGGCGAGCGCTCTACGCTGCGCGTGGCGGTGGGCGTGACCTTCGGCGCGCAATGGCTGGTGCCGCGGCTGCCGCGCTTTCACGCGCGCCACGCCAATATCCAGCTACGCCTGACCGGCCGCGATCAGGCGACCTATTTCCAGGATCTCAATTTCGACGCCGCGATCCACTTCGAGAAGACCTTGTTGCCGGGCCTGGCCGGTCGCGTGCTGATCGCCGACGACGAGCTCTGGATCGTGGCCGCGCCGGGCCGCGTCGAGGGTGCCGATCCGGCCCGGATCGCCGCGATGCCGTGGATTCATGCGCGCGACCTGCCCGGCGCCTGGATGAACTGGGCCGAGGCCGCCGCGACGCCGCGCGCGGAGCCGCATGGCGGCGATCATTTCTTCGACTTCTTCATCATGGCGATCCAGGCCGCCGTGGCCGGGCTCGGGCTGGCCTTGCTGCCGCGCCTGCTGATCGAAACCGAGCTGAGGGAAGGGCGGCTGGTGCGCGTCGGCGATTATGCGACGGTCAATGCCCAGAAAACCTATCTGCTGTATCCGGAGCAGAAACAGGATTCGGCGCCGCTCGTCACCTTCGCCGGCTGGCTCGAAGGGGAAATGGCGGAATATCGTGCCTCGCGGGATGTCGCTCGATAGTTGAGTGCGATTCATTGTGTTATGAGTCGATGTCGACGATATTAAGCAGGGAAACGCAGTTTCCATTCCCGAATGGAGACAATCGGTATCAATCGGTGGAATAACAAAACATCCTCAAACAAGCTCAAGAAAACCTGAATAATTCTTAGCGCCGACTCTCGCCATTTATTTCCATTCCAGTACTGAAAATTCTTGTAATCGCGCTGGACAAACTTGTGAGGTCCGGCCGGCAAGGCCTTGGCGCCTGACTGCGGGGCTTGCCGCGGCACGGCAAAATAAAGCAGACACCTCTCCCAAACACGCGCGCTCGTTTGCATAATCGATTCGATCGAATCGATTGTATTGACAGTTCGAATTTGTCACTGTTGAATGCGTCGCTAACGAAAATATGAGAGGGCAAACCATGGTCGCGATGCATTCATTTCGTCCGTATCACGCGGACTGAGGTGGCATTGGAAAACCGCGCCGTGATTCCATCGCGCATTCACTCGCCGATCCGATTTTGCGGAACGGCGCGCGAACGTGTCCTTGCGCGCGGCTTTTCTTCCCGCGATCCCATCCATTCCCCTGCCAGTCATCCGCCCGTATTGCCGTGGTCGGCCGATCGAGCCAACCACGGCATGCGCTCGTACGCGCCGATCAGGCGCGCTTCCGTTTCGCAGGACGCATCCCTATGAACGCAGGTATTCCCCACGCAGTCCGTGCCGCCGATCCGGGCGAGCCGTCCGGTTCCAAGGCCGCGGACGCAAACGTTTCCTTCCAGCGCATCGACCATATCGCGCTCGCGGTGAAAGATCTCGAGGAGGGCGTGCGGCTGTTCCGCGACGTGCTCGGTTTCGAGCTGAAGCAGCGCCGCCATATCAAGGGCGCGCGCACCGGCATGGTGTCCGCCGAGATGGAACTGAACGGCATTCGTTTCGTGCTGTGCCAGGGCACCGAGCCCGAATCGCAGGTCTCGAAGCTGGTCGAGCACCATGGCGTCGGCGTCGCGCATATCGCGATGGCCGTCGAGGACGTGGAGGCGGCCGTCGATTCGCTGAAGTCGCGCGGGCTCGGCTTCGACACCAAGGTGATCAAGGGCAGCGGGCTGACCCAGGCGTTTTCCTCGCGCTGCCACAACACCGGCATGAGCTTCGAGCTGATCCATCGCTCCGGCGAGGAAGGTTTTCTCGAGGACAACGTGCAGGACCTGTTCGACCAGCTCGAGCAATCCGGCAAGTACTGAAAACGACTGAATAGCGATCTAACCGGCACCGCCGGTCGACGCGCAGCGGCCAGGCTTTCCAGCCTGGCTCTGCGCGGCGCCTGTGTGCGTCCGCTGTTCCCGGCGACGGGATTATTGCAAGGATTTCATCATGGGTCGATTCCAGATCCGGCGCCGCGCGCTGGACCATTGCCCTGACGTGCTGGACCTGTTCGAGCGCGTGTTCCTGCCATCGCGCGGCAAGTTCCTGTTCGAAAGCAGCGTGGTGACGCCGGGTTTCTCGCGCTTCAGCTTCATGGGCGATGCCGGTGGCCCGCTCGGCGAAACCCTCAGCTACGACCAGCATGAGCGGCGCCTGAGCCTGCGGCGCGGCGAGCATGGCGAGACGCTGCGGGTCGAGAGCCTGTTCGACTGGCTCAAGGCCAGGCTCGCGACCATGGCCGTGGACGCGGACGACGAGCTGCCCTTCGATTTCAATCTCGGTTATGCCGGCGTGCTCGGCTACGAGCTGAAGGGCGAGACGGGCGGCACGCGGGCCTGGCGCTCGGACACGCACGATGCGGCTTTCGTGTTCGCCACGCGGCTGGTCGCGATCGATCATCGCGACGCCCGGACCTGGCTGCTGCATCTGGTCGACGGGGACGACGCGCAAGGCGAGCGCGAAGCCGAAGCCTGGTTCGACGGCGTGGAAGCGCAGTTGCGGGCGTCGGCGCTGACGGTGCCGGCGGCCCGTGCCGAAGCACCGCCGCGTCGCAGGCTGTCGCTGGCCGAGGTCGAGAACTGGATTGCCCGGCATGCCGTGATGCGCCACGACCGGGCCAGCTATATCGCGAAGATTCGCGAGGCGCTGATCGAGATCGTCAACGGCGAGAGCTACGAAATCTGCCTCACCAACCTGATCACCTTCGCCTTCGACCGCTCGCCGTTCGATCTCTATCGCGTGCTGCGCGAGCTTTCGCCGGCGCCGCATGCGGCCTATTTCGAGGTGGATGGATTCGCGCACGTGGGTGCCTCGCCGGAGCGCTTCCTCAGCGTCGATCGCCATGGGCGCGCCGAGGCCAAGCCGATCAAGGGCACGCGCCCGCGCGGCGGCAGCGCCGAGGAGGATGCGGCGCTGATCGCCGACCTGCGCGGCAGCGAGAAGGACCGCGCCGAGAACCTGATGATCGTCGACCTGCTGCGCAACGACCTGGGGCAGGTCAGCCGGATCGGATCGGTGCATGTGCCCAAGCTGTTCGACGTCGAGAGCTACTCGCACGTCCATCAACTGGTGTCGACCATACGCGGCGAACTCAAGCCCGGGGTGTCCTCGGTCGACTGCATCCGTGCGGCGTTCCCCGGCGGCTCGATGACGGGCGCACCGAAGAAACGCACCATGGACATCATCGACCGGCTCGAGGAAGGCCCGCGCGGCATCTATTCCGGTTCGCTTGGCTGGTTCGGGCTGTCGGGCGCCTGCGATTTCAACATCGTGATCCGCTCGGTGACGATCAGCGAGGGCGTGGCCCGGCTCGGCGTGGGCGGCGCGATCACGGCGCTGTCCGATCCGATCGAGGAGTTCGAGGAAACCATCGTGAAGGCGCGCGGCGTGGCGGAAGCCTTGCGCCGGCTGGAGGCGGGGGCGATCGACGGCGAGGCTTCGGCGCCCCCGGCAAGCCGGCCCGAACGCGAGACGGCACGAGAGCACGACAGCGCAAGCACGGCAACGGAATAAGGGCGCGCGCGGCGCGCCATTAGGCAAACGAGATTCGCGATCGGGGCCGCGCTCGCGCTGAACGCAGCGGGACCTGTCGCAACAAGGAGTGTGTTGTGAACAAGATTGTCCCGCAAGGCGATAGCCATCCGCTGACGGCCGAACAAGCGCAACTGCTGGCGCAGTGGAATGCAACGGCGACGGATTATCCGGGCGAGAGCCGCGTTCATGAGTTGTTCGAGCAGCGGGTTGCCGCGCATCCGGAAGCGGTTGCGGTGGTGGAGGGTGGCGTTTCGGTCAGCTACGGCGAGCTGAATGCTCGTGCGAATCGTCTGGCGCATCGGCTGATCGGGCTTGGCGTGCGTGCTGGAGATCACGTCGCCATCTGCGTCGAGCGCAGCGCGGCGGCGGTGGCGGGGTTCCTGGCGATTCTCAAGGCGGGCGGCGCCTATGTGCCGCTCGATCCGGATTACCCGGAAGAGCGGCTGCGCTTCATGCTGGAGGACAGCGCGCCGGTGGCGGTGCTGCTGCAAGCTGATTTGCGCGATCGTCTGGATACGGGCGAATTGCCGGTGCTGGATCCTTCGGCCGAGGCGGCACAGGATTTGCCGGATCACGATCCGGTTGTTGCCGGGTTGGATTCTCGCAGCCTGGCTTATGTGATCTACACCTCGGGCTCGACGGGCACGCCGAAGGGCGTGATGGTCGAGCATCGGTCGATTGCCAGGCTGGTGATCGCGAACGGCTATGCCGACATCGGCGCCGACGATCGCGTGGCGTTTGCCGCGAACACGGCGTTCGATGCGGCGACCTTTGAAATCTGGGCGCCCTTGCTCAACGGGGGCCGGTTGGTCGTGATCGACCGGGCGACGCTGCTGGCGCCGGCACGCTTTGCCGAGGCGCTGGAGCGCGAACAAGTCAGCGTGCTGTGGTTGACGGTGGGTCTGTTCAACCAATATGCGAAGCCGCTGGCCAAGCAGTTCGCCGGCTTGCGTTACCTGATTACCGGCGGCGATGCGCTCGATCCGAAGGTGATGGCGGGCGTGTTGCGTGATGGCGCGCCACGGAACCTGCTGAACGGTTATGGGCCGACCGAAACGACGACGTTCGCGACGACCTATCGAATCGAAGCCGTAGCCACGGAAGCCCATTCCGTGCCAATCGGTCGCCCGATCGGCAATACGAGCACCTACATCCTCGACGAGCACGGACAACCTGTGCCGCCGGGCGTAACAGGCGAGTTGTACATCGGCGGCGCGGGTGTGGCGCGGGGTTACCTGAATCGCCCGGAGCTGACCGCCGAGCGCTTCATTGAGGACCGATTCAGCGATGAACCCGGCGCCAGGATGTATCGCACGGGCGATCTTGCTCGGTATCTGCCGGACGGCAATATCGAATACCTCGGTCGAAACGACGACCAGGTGAAGATTCGCGGTTTCCGTATTGAGTTGGGCGAAATCTCGGCGCGACTGGCTTCGCACGAGGCGATACGCGAGGCGGTGGTGCTGGCGTTGCCGAACAGCGTCGGCGACAAGCAACTAGTGGCGTATTACACGCTACATGACGCCCAGGCACCGGTCACAAGCGAGCAGTTGCGCACGCATCTGATTGCGACGCTGCCTGAATACATGATCCCGGCCGCCTACGTGGCATTGGACATACTGCCGTTGACGCCAAACGGCAAGATCGACCGCCGCGCCTTACCTGCGCCTGACGAATCGGCCTATGCGCGCCGCGACTACGCAGCCCCCGAAGACGCGTTGGAAACCGAACTGGCGGCGATCTGGCAGGACGTGCTCGGCTGCGAGCGAGTCGGCCGTCACGACAATTTCTTCGAACTGGGCGGCCATTCGCTGCTGGCGGTGACGCTGATCGAGCGGATGCGCCAGGCCGGCATATCGGCGGAAGTTCGCGTGCTGTTCAGCCAGCCGACGATCGCCGCACTGGCCGCTGCACAGGATGAACGCGCCTCGGCAGCCGTGGAGGTTCCGCCGAACGTCATCCCGCACGACGCACGGCACCTCGATCCCTCGATGCTGAGCCTGATCGAGCTGGACCAGCAAGAGATCGACGCCATCGTCGCTCGAGTGCCGGGCGGCGCCGCCAACATCCAGGACATCTATCCGCTCGCGCCCTTGCAGGAAGGCATCCTGTACCACCACATGAACGGCGCCGCCAGCGACCCTTACGTCCTGACGGCGGCGCTCACCATCGACACGCGCGAGCGGCTCGACGGCTTCATCGCGGCCCTGCGCGAGGTGATCGCCCGCCACGATATCCTGCGCACGGCGGTATTGTGGGACCACTTGCGCGAGCCCGTGCAAGTGGTCCTGCGCGAAGCTGTCTTGCCGATCGAGGAACTCGCGCTGTCGCCCGACGACGGCGCGATAGCCGCGCAACTGGCGGCGCGCGTCGATCCGCGCCGCTATCGGCTCGATGTTCGCGAGGCGCCGATGATGCGCCTGCATATCGCGCGCGACGACGTCCAAGATCAGTGGCAGGTGCAATGGGTCTTCCATCACCTGATGATGGATCACACGGCACTCGAGCAGGTGCGCCACGAAATCATGGCGATCCTGGGTGGGCACCGCGAGGCGCTGCCGGCGCCGTTGCCGTTCCGCAACCTGGTGGCGCAGGCACGACTCGGCGTGAGCCAGGCCGAGCACGAGGCTTATTTCCGCGAACGTCTCGGCGACCTGGACGAACCGACGCTGCCTTACGGGCTGGCCGACGTTCAAGGCGACGGCAACGGCATCGCCGAGGTGCGCCATGCGCTGGCTCCGGTGCTCGGCGAGCAACTGCGCGCGCAGGCACGGCGGCTCGGCGTGAGCTTGGCGAGCCTGTTCCACCTCGCCTGGGCGCAGGTGCTGGGGCGTTTGTCGGGGCGCGAGGACGTGGTGTTCGGCACGGTCCTGTTCGGCCGCATGCAGGCCGGCGAGGGCGCCGACCGCGTGCTCGGCCTGTTCATCAACACCTTGCCGGTGCGCATCCGCCTGCACGACACGAGCGTCGTCGACAGCGTGCGCGACACGCACCAGGCGCTCGCCGGCCTGCTGCATCACGAGCACGCCTCGCTGGCGCTGGCGCAGCGCTGCAGCGGCGTGGCGGCGCCGCATCCGCTGTTCAGCGCCTTGCTGAACTACCGGCATTCGAGCGCCGGCGCGGCCGGCACGGGCAGCCGCGTCGAGCATGGCGTGGCGATGATGCACGAGGAGGAGCGCACCAACTACCCGCTGACGCTGTCGATCGACGATCTCGGCAATGGTTTCGACCTGGTCGTGCAGGCCGATCTGCGGGTGGAAGCCGCCCGCGTGGCCGGCTACCTCGACCGGGCGCTCGATGCCCTGGCGCATGCGCTGGATCGCGCGCCGGCCACCCCGGCGTGCGACCTCGATATCGTGCCCGGCGCCGAGCGGGACTTGCTGCGCGGCTGGAACGCCACCGACACGGATTTCCCGCATCGGCAATGCATCCACGCCTTGTTCGAGGAACAGGCGCGGCTCACGCCGGATGCGATCGCCGTCGTGCATCAAGACGAGATCCTGAGCTATCGCGAACTCGACATGCGCGCCAACCGGCTCGCGCATCGCCTGATCGAACTGGGCGTGCAGCCCGACGATCGGGTGGCGAACTGCGTCGCGCGCACGCCGGCGATGATCGTCGGCCTGCTCGCGATCCTGAAGGCCGGCGCGGCCTACCTGCCGCTCGATCCGGCCTATGCCGGCGAGCGGCTCGCCTACATCCTGGCCGACGCCGAACCCGCCTTCGTGCTGGCCGATGCGGCAGGCCGCGCCGCGCTCGGCGAAGCGGCGCTGGTCTCGCGCACGGTGCTCGACCCGAACCTGGTGCCGGAGGCGTCCGGGCTCGCTCCTGTCGTGGCTGGCCTGCACTCGCGCCACCTCGCCTACGTGATCTACACCTCGGGCTCGACCGGCCAGCCCAAGGGCGTGATGGTCGAGCATCGCGGTCTGGTCAACCTGACCCGCGCGCACATCGCTCGCTTCGGGATCCTGCCGACCAGCCGCATGATGCAGTTCGCCTCGCCCGGTTTCGACGCGAGCATCTGGGAGATCGCGATGACCTTGTGCGGCGGCGCCGCGCTGCATCTCGCGCCCGACAACGTGCGGCACGACCGTCACGCGCTGTGGCGGCATCTCGAGCGGCAGGCCATCACCCACGTCGTGCTGCCGCCGGCCTTGCTGCAGGACGGCGAGGACCTGCCGCCGCTGACGGTTCCCGCCACCGTGATCCTGGGCGGGGAGGCACCGAGCCCGGTGCTGCTGCGCTCGCTCGCGTCTCGAGGACCCTTGTTCAACGCCTATGGGCCGACCGAATGCACGGTCTGCGCCACCACCTGGCGATGCCCGGCCGATTTCGACGGCGGCGCGGTGCCGATCGGCGCCCCGGTGGCCAATACGCGGCTTCATCTGCTCGATGCGCGCGGCCGGCCGGTGCCGCTCGGCGCGGTGGGCGAACTGTATATCGGCGGAGTCGGGGTGGCGCGTGGGTATCTGAACCGTCCCGACCTGACAGCCGAACGTTTCATCGACGATCCGTTCAGCGACGAACCGGGCGCCCGCCTGTATCGCACCGGCGACCTGGCGCGCTTCCTGCCCGACGGCAACCTGGTGTACCTGGGTCGTAACGATCATCAGGTGAAGATTCGCGGCTTCCGGATCGAGCCCGGCGAGATCGAGGCTCAACTGGTGCTGCATCCTGCCGTGCGTGAAGCGGCCGTGCTGGCGATCGGCGAGGCGAGCGAGCGCAAGCTGGTGGCCTATGTGCTGGCCGATGACGCCGATCGGCAATTGGCCGTTTCGTTGCGCGCGCATCTGTCGGCACGCTTGCCGGACTACATGGTGCCGGCCGCCTTCGTCGCGCTGGATGCCTTCCCGCTGACGCCCAATGGCAAGCTTGACCGCCGTGCGTTGCCGGCGCCCGACGAGGATGCCTTCGCGCGCGAAGCCTACGAGGCGCCGCGAGGCGAGGTCGAAATCGCCGTGGCGGCGATCTGGGGCGAGCTGCTCGGCGCGGAACGCGTCGGTCGTCACGATTCGTTCTTCGCGCTCGGCGGGCACTCGCTGCTGGCGATGCGATTGATGAGCCGGGTGGCTGCGCTTGGCGCCGAGCTGCCGCTGGCCAGCCTGTTCGCGCAGCCGCGCCTGGCGGATTTCGCGGCCTTGCTGGCCGGGAAATTGAAGGAAGACCAGCCGGCCTTGCCGGCCATCACGCCGATCGAACGTGGTGGCTTGCTGCCGCTGTCGTTTGCCCAGCAGCGTCTGTGGCTGCTCGCGCAGATCGAGAACCTGAGCGCCAGTTATCACATCCCGATCGGCTTGCGCCTTGGCGGCGTGCTCGATGTGAGCGCCTGGCAGCAGGCGCTCGATGCCTTGTTCGCGCGCCACGAGGCGCTGCGTTCGGTATTCGCGAGCGTCGACGGCGAGCCGAAAGTGCGCCTGCTGGCTGCCGATAGCAGTCTGCCGGTGCAGCATCATGACCTGCGCGGGGCGGCCGATGCCGAAGCCGAGCTGGCACGTATCGAGGGCGAGGAGGCGCGTGCGCCGTTCGACCTGGCCGAAGGCCCGCTGATTCGGGGCCGCCTCGTCAGGCTCGCGGACGAGGAACATGTGTTCCTGCTGACGCAGCACCATATCGTCGCCGATGGCTGGTCGCTTGCCGTGCTGTGTCGCGAGCTGGGTGAACTCTATGCATCGTTCCGCGAAGGTCGCGGCAACACGCTGCCGCCGCTGGCGATCCAGTATCCCGACTACGCGGCATGGCAACGCGAATGGCTGGCCGGCGAGCGTCTGCACCGCCAAGCCGATTACTGGCGCAACGCGCTGGCTGGTGCGCCGGTGCTGCTGGATCTGCCGACCGATCGGCCACGGCCGGAACGTCAATCGTTCGAGGGCACGCATGTGCCGATCCGGATCGACGCGGCGCTGACAGATGAATTGCGCCGCCTTGGCGAACGCCATGGCGCGACGCTGTACATGATCGTACTGGCGGCCTGGAGCGCGGTGCTTTCACGCCTGTCGGGCCAGGAGGAGGTCGTGATCGGATCGCCGAGCGCGAGCCGCACGCGGCAGGAAACCGAGCCCTTGATCGGCTTCTTCGTCAATACGCTGGCATTACGCCTGGATCTGTCGGGCGAGCCGGATACGGCCGCTTTGCTGGCGCGTGCGCGCCAAGCGGCCCTGGCGGCACAGGATCATCAGGACCTGCCGTTCGAGCAGGTGGTGGAACTGCTCAACCCGCAGCGCAGCCTCGCGCATACGCCGCTGTTCCAGGTGATGTTCGCCTGGCAGAACAACGAGGTCGGCGAATGGCGCTTGCCGGGACTCGACGTTTCCCTGATCGCCCCTGACTACGACACCGCGAAGTTCGACCTGCTGCTCGACCTGTCCGAGCATGAAGGCGGCATGAGGGGAACGCTCGGTTTTGCCTCCGCCTTGTTCGATCGCGAGACGATCGCGCGTCATGCCGGCTACCTGCTGTCGCTGCTGCGCGCGATGGCGGCCGATACGCGTCAGCCGCTGGAGCGCGTCGAGATCCTCGCGCCGGACGAACGCGAGCGCCTGCTCGGCCAATGGAGCGCGACGGCGACGCCGCGCCCGCACGAAAGCGCGGTCCACGAACTGTTCGAGCAACAGGTGCTTCTCACCCCCGACGCGGTCGCGGTGGTGCACGAGGGCGGCCGGCTCGGCTATGCCGAACTCGACGCGCATGCCAATCGCCTGGCGCATCGCTTGATCGAGTTCGGCGTGTATCCCGGCCAACGCGTGGCGATCTGCGTCGAACGCGGCGCCGCGACGGTGGCCGGCATCCTCGCGATCCTGAAGGCCGGCGCGGCCTATGTGCCGATCGATCCCGACCAGCCTGCCGAGCGGCTCGCTTATCTGCTTGACAACTGCGCGCCGGCCGCGATCGTGGCCGAGGCAGCCACGCAGGCACGCGTTGCCGCTTCGCCGGCGCCGTGCCTGTTGCTGTCGCTGGAGAGCGGGGCCGGGCACGCGCCCGCCATGCCGCCCGTCGTGGAGCGTCGTGCCGATGCCGCGGCCTATGTCATCTACACCTCGGGCTCGACGGGCATTCCGAAGGGCGTGGAGATGGGCCACGGCGCGCTGGTGAACATGATTCGCTGGCAGATCGCCCAGCACGCGGACGGTGCAGCGTTCGGGGCGCGCACGCTCCAGCTCGCCGCGCCCAGCTTCGACGTGTCGTTCCAGGAGATTTTCGGCACGCTGTGTTCCGGTGGCGAATTGCATCTGGTCAGGCAGGATCTGCGTCTCGACCTGCCGAGGTTGGCGCGCTACCTGGAGGCGCAGCGGATCGAGCGTCTCTACCTGCCTTACGTGACCTTGCAAGGCTTGGCGGAGACCATGACACGGGACGGCGACGCCGCCGCGGCGTCCCGCGAGGCCTTGCGCGAGGTGATCGTGGCGGGGGAGCAGTTGCGCATCACGCCGGCGATTGCCGCCTGGTTCGCCGGGCAGACGGCTTGCCGACTGCACAATCATTACGGGCCGACCGAAACGCACGTGGTGACCGCCTATGCGCTGCCGGCCGATGTGTCGACATGGCCGGCGCTGCCGCCGATCGGCCGGCCGATCGACAACACGCGACTCTATCTGCTCGATGCGCACGGCCAGCCGGTGCCGTTCGGCGTGGCGGGCGAGCTGTATATCGGTGGCGCCTGCGTCGCGCGGGGCTATCTGGCGCGGCCCGAGCTGACGGCCGAGCGCTTCCTCGAGGATCCGTTCAGCGAGGAGCCGGGCGCCCGACTGTATCGCACCGGCGACCTGGCGCGCTTCCTGCCCGACGGCAACCTGGTGTACCTGGGTCGTAACGATCATCAGGTGAAGATTCGTGGCTTCCGGATCGAGCCGGGCGAGATCGAGGCTCAACTGGCACTGCATCCTGCCGTGCGCGAAGCGGCCGTGCTGGCGATCGGCGAGGCGAGCGAGCGAAAGCTGGTCGCCTATGTGGTGGCGACTGCCGGCGGCGAGGAGCGGGGAACCTCTACCTCGCTGGCCGGTGAGTTGCACGCGCATCTGTCTGCACGCCTGCCTGATTACATGGTGCCGGCCGCGTTCGTCGCGCTGGATGCCTTCCCGCTGACGCCCAATGGCAAGCTGGACCGCCGCGCGCTGCCGGCGCCAGACGAGGATGCTTTCGCGCGCGAAGCCTACGAGGCGCCGCGAGGCGAGGTCGAAACCGCCGTGGCGGCGATCTGGAGCGAACTGCTCGGCGCCGAGCGTGTCGGCCGCCACGATTCGTTCTTCGCGCTGGGCGGGCACTCGCTGCTGGCGATGCGGCTGATGAGCCGGGTGGCGGCGCTTGGCGCCGAGCTGTCGCTGGCCAGCCTGTTTGCGCATCCGCGCATGGCGGCGTTCGCCGCCGTGGTGGCGCGGCAGCTTCGTGAAGAGCAACGCGCCTTGCCGGCGATCGTGCCGATCGCGCGCGATGGTTTGCTGCCGTCGTCGTTCGCCCAGCAGCGGCTGTGGTTCCTGGCGCAGATCGAGGACGTCAGCGTCAGTTATCACGTGTCGCTGGCGCTTCGTCTTGCGGGCGCGCTCGATATGGGCGCCTGGCAGCGTGCACTCGATGTCCTGTTCGCGCGCCACGAGGCGCTGCGTTCGGTGTTCGTCAGTGTCGAGGGCGAGTTGAAGGTGCGTCTGCTGGCGCCGGATGCCGGCTTGCCGGTGCAGCACCACGACCTGCGCGCGAGCGTTGATGCCGAAGCCGAGCTGGCACGTATCGAGGGCGAGGAGGCGCGTGCGCCGTTCGACCTGGCCGAAGGCCCGCTGATTCGTGGTCGCCTCGTCAGGCTCGCGGACGAGGAACATGTGTTCCTGCTGACGCAGCACCATATCGTCGCCGATGGCTGGTCGCTTGCCGTGCTGTGTCGCGAGCTGGGTGAACTCTATGCATCGTTCCGCGAAGGTCGCGGCAACACGCTGCCGCCGCTGGCGATCCAGTACCCCGACTACGCGGCATGGCAACGCGAATGGCTGGCCGGCGAGCGTCTGCACCGGCAAGCCGATTACTGGCGCAACGCGCTGGCCGGCGCGCCGGTGCTGCTGGACCTGCCGACCGATCGGCCACGGCCGGAACGTCAATCGTTCGAAGGCGCGCACGTGCCGATCCGGATCGACGTGGCGCTGACCGAGGATTTGCGCCGCCTTGGCGAACGCCACGGCGCGACGCTGTACATGATCGTTCTGGCGGCCTGGAGCGCGGTGCTTTCACGCCTGTCGGGCCAGGAGGAGGTCGTGATCGGTTCGCCGAGCGCGAGCCGCACGCGGCAGGAAACCGAGCCCTTGATCGGCTTCTTCGTCAATACGCTGGCATTGCGCCTGGATCTGTCGGGCGAGCCGGATACGGCCACCTTGCTGGCGCGTGCGCGCCAAGCGGCCCTGGCGGCACAGGATCATCAGGACCTGCCGTTCGAGCAGGTGGTGGAACTGCTCAACCCGCAGCGCAGCCTCGCGCATACGCCGCTGTTCCAGGCGATCTTCGCCTGGCAGAACAACGAAGTGGCGGATTGGCAACTGCCGGGCCTGCAGGTTACGCCGATCGATCCCGACTACGACACGGTCAAGTTCGATGTCGAACTGAACCTGTTCGAGCAGGACGGCGGCATCACCGGGATGCTCGGCTACGCCAGCGCCTTGTTCGAGCGCGAGACCGCCGGGAGATTCGCGGGTTATCTGTTGTCGCTGCTGCGCGCGATGGCGGCAGACACGAATCAGCCGCTGGATCGCGTCGATATCCTGGCTCCGGCCGAGCGGGAACGCCTGCTGGTGCAGTGGAATGCGACGAGGACGGATTATCCGGGCGAGAGCCGCGTTCATGAGTTGTTCGAGCAACAGGTTGCCGCGCATCCGGAAGCGGTTGTGGTGGTGGAGGGTGGCGTTTCGGTCAGCTATGGCGAGCTGAATGCTCGTGCGAATCGTCTGGCGCATCAGTTGATCGGGCTTGGCGTGCGTGCTGGAGATCACGTCGCCATCTGCGTCGAGCGCAGCGCGGCGGCGGTGGCGGGGTTCCTGGCGATTCTCAAGGCGGGGGGCGCCTATGTGCCGCTCGATCCGGATTATCCGGAAGAGCGGCTGCGCTTCATGCTCGAGGATAGCGCGCCGGTGGCGGTGCTGCTGCAAGCTGATTTGCGCGATCGTCTGGATACGGGCGAATTGCCGGTGCTGGATCCTTCGGACGCGGCGACACAGGATTTTCCGGATCACGATCCGGTTGTTGCCGGGTTGGATTCTCGCAGCCTGGCTTATGTGATCTACACCTCGGGCTCGACGGGCACGCCAAAGGGCGTGATGGTCGAGCATCGGTCGATTGCCAGGCTGGTGATCAAGAACGGCTATGCCGACATCGGCGCCGACGATCGCGTGGCGTTTGCCGCGAACACGGCGTTCGACGCGGCGACCTTTGAAATCTGGGCGCCCTTGCTCAACGGGGGCCGGTTGGTCGTGATCGACCGGGCGACGCTGCTGGCGCCGGCACGCTTTGCCGAGGCGCTGGAGCGCGAACAAGTCAGCGTGCTGTGGTTGACGGTGGGTCTGTTCAACCAATATGCGAAGCCGCTGGCCAAGCAGTTCGCCGGCTTGCGTTACCTGATTACCGGCGGCGATGCGCTCGATCCGAAGGTGATGGCGGGCGTGTTGCGTGATGGCGCGCCACGGAACCTGCTGAACGGTTATGGGCCGACCGAAACGACGACGTTCGCGACGACCTATCGAATCGAAGCCGTAGCCACGGAAGCCCATTCCGTGCCAATCGGTCGCCCGATCGGCAATACGAGCACCTACATCCTCGACGAGCACGGACAACCTGTGCCGCCGGGCGTAACAGGCGAGTTGTACATCGGCGGCGCGGGTGTGGCGCGGGGTTACCTGAATCGCCCGGAGCTGACCGCCGAGCGCTTCATTGAGGACCGATTCAGCGATGAACCTGGCGCGAGGATGTATCGCACGGGCGATCTTGCTCGCTACCTTCTCGACGGCAATATCGAGTACCTGGGTCGAAACGACGACCAGGTGAAGATTCGCGGTTTCCGTATTGAGTTGGGCGAAATCGCGGCACGACTGGCTTCGCACGAGGCGATACACGAGGCGGTGGTGCTGGCGTTGCCGAACAGCGCCGGCGACAAGCAACTAGTGGCGTATTACACGCTGCATGCCGCGCAGGCACCGGTCACAAGCGAGCAGTTGCGCACGCATCTGTTGACGACGCTGCCGGAGTACATGATCCCGGCCGCCTATGTGGCATTGGACATACTGCCGTTGACGCCAAACGGCAAGATCGACCGCCGCGCCTTGCCCGCGCCTGACGAATCGGCCTATGCACGCCGCGACTACGCAGCCCCCGAAGGCGCGCTGGAAAGCGAACTGGCGACGATCTGGCAGGACGTGCTCGGCTGCGAGCGAGTCGGCCGTCACGACAATTTCTTCGAACTGGGCGGCCATTCGCTGCTGGCGGTGACGCTGATCGAGCGCATGCGCCAGGCCGGCATGCGTGCCGACGTTCGCGTGCTGTTCAGCCAGCCGACCGTGGCGGCCTTGGCCCACGCGCAAGAAGAACGCGTATCGCCCGAAGCGGCTGTCCCACTGAACGCGATTCCACGCGACGCAAGGCACATCGCCCCCTCGATGCTGGGCCTGGTCGAACTGGACCAACACGAGATCGACGCCATCGTCGCGCAAGTGCCGGGCGGTGCCGCCAACATCCAGGACATCTACCCGCTCGCGCCGCTGCAAGAGGGGATGCTCTATCACCATCTCGCGCAGCAGGAAGGCGACGCCTATCTGCTGCAACTGCGTCTGGCCTTCGACAGCCGCGAGCGACTCGGGCGTTTCATCGAAGCCCTGCAGGCCGTGATCGCGCGTCACGACACGCTGCGCACCAGCATCGCCTGGGACGGTCTGCGTGATCCCGTCCAGGTGGTCTGGCGCGAAGCGACGCTGCCTGCCACCGAACTGGCGATCGATGCCGATTCGGGCGACGTGGCGAGCCAGTTGCAGCAGCGCCTCGACCCGCGCCACCTTCGCCTCGATCTGCGCCAGGCACCGCCGATGGCCGTGCATTACGCCCGGGACGCGCGCAACGAGCGCTGGGTGATGGCACTGATGTTCCACCACATCGCACTCGACCACACCGGCCTCGAAGTCATGCTGGCCGAGGTCATGGCGCTACTGGACGACCGCCATGCGCCTTTGCCGCCGGCCGCGCCTTTCCGCCACTACGTGGCGCAGGCACGACAAGCGGCCCGAGAAGGCCGCAGCGAAGCCTTCTTCCGCACCATGCTCGGCGACGTGGACGAGCCGACCCTGCCTTATGGGCTTTCCGAGATCAACGGCGAAGCGGACCGGCGGGGCATCGCGACGCTGACTTCGCAGCGGCAGCTTGCGCCCGAACTCTCCACGCGGCTGCGTGCCCAGGCGCGCCGGCTCGGCGTGAGCGTGGCGAGCCTGTTCCATCTCGCCTGGGGGCATGTGGTCGGCAAGCTGGCCGGCCGCGAGGATGTGGTGTTCGGCACGGTGCTGATGGGCCGCTGGCAGGGCGGCGAAGGTGTCGAGCAGGCGCTCGGCCTGTTTATCAATACCTTGCCGGTGCGGGTCGGCCTGGGCGAGGTGGGGGTGAACGAGGCAGTGCTGCGCACGCATCGCAGCGTCGCCGACCTGGTGGCGCACGAGCATGCCTCACTGGTTTCGGCGCAACGTTGCAGCGGGGTGGCGGCGCCATTGCCGCTGTTCAGCGCTCTGCTGAACTATCGGCACAGCGCCGAGCCGGATGCTTCTGCCACGCCCGGCTGGCAGGGCATCGAGGTGCTCGACAGCGAGGAGCGCACCAATTATCCGTGCTCGCTGAACGTCGACGATCTCGGCGACGGTTTCCGCCTGACGGCTCAGGTGATCGAGCCTTATGACGCGACGCGTCTGGCCGCTTATGTCCATCGAGGGCTCGAAAGCCTGGTGGACGCGCTGGAGCAGGCGCCCGGCACGCCGATGCGGGATCTGGCCTGGCTGCCCGCGAACGAGCAGGCGCAATTGCGGACCATCTGGAATCTCGACGAAGCCAGTCATGTGCAGGAGGGCACGCTGCATGGCTGCTTCGAGGCGCAGGCCGCGCTCATGCCGGAGGTGATCGCGGTCGAGTTCGAGAGCGAGCGCCTGAGCTACGGGGAACTCAATGCGCGGGCGAATCGCCTGGCGCATCGGCTGATCGCGGCGGGCGTGAGCAAGGACGATCGCGTCGCGATCTGCGTGGAGCGTGGTGTCGGCATGATCGTCGGCCTGCTGGCCATCCTCAAGGCCGGAGCCG
>NZ_VWWC01000103.1:0-26639 GCF_011753175.1 Burkholderia sp. Cy-637
CCCGGGCGCCGCGCCGCCGTGTCGAGCGCGGCGGCCGGTGCTACCTCGGCCGGGCCGCCGCTGAAATCGGGATCGCAGGCGCCGCAACCGGAGCGGCAGGTCGCGGCCGAGAGGTCCGCCTCGTCGGGCGCCGGCGCCGGTGCCACCGTGCCGCCCACCTCCAGCGCGGCGATCCCGGTGGCCAGGATCAGCGCGTGGATCGCGCGCCGCATCGCCGCCAGTTGGCGGTAGCGCTGCAGATCGGCGTCGTAGGCTTCGAGCGCGACGGCCGCTCGCGGCGCGATCTCGAAACCCTCGCCCCTGGCCTGCACCAGCCCGGCCGTCACCAGCGTGCGCAGCACGCGATCGACGAAACCCTGGCGCTCCTCGAGCGTGGCGTCGTGCGGCAGTTGCGGCCCGTCGGCCAGCGCCAGCAGCGCCGAGGGCGCCACCGGCTGCTGCAGCTCGGCCGACAAGGCGGCAACCCGCTTGGCCACCTCCATGCGCGCCACGCGCATCACGTTGGCGCGCCGGAAACCGCGCGAGGTGAAATCGTCCAGCCAGGCCGCCAGCCAGTACCAGCGCAGCCAGACCCGCAGCACCAGGCGCGCGGAATCGTGTTCGTGGAATTCGTGGCGGCGCAGGTAGACCACGTAGCGCGCCCGGCCGGCGGCGGCCTCGCTCAGCGTCAGCGCCACCGGCGCCGCCGCCTCGCCGTCCGCGGCCAGGCCCCGGCCGCTGATGGTCTCGCCGGCCAGGCCCGTGACCCGCAGATGACGATCGTGGCCGGCACGCGCCGCCAGATGCGCGATCACCTGCATGCGGCCGCCGGACTGCCCCACCTGCCGCTCGCAGGCGATGCGCAGCGCCCGCCCGAGGAACCATCGATTGATCGACATGCCGGTCTCCGTGAAATGCTCGATGTCTGACGAAGCGGATCGACATGCCGGGCGGCTGCTGTAAAAACTACAATCGCGCGCGCCGGATTGTCGTCCTGGTACGCCGTCGCCGCGCCGCCCGCGCCGCGATGGCGGCTGGCGGGCGGCGCGACGAAGGCGCAGGGAAAACGCGTCGGTTCAAGCAAGATGCGGACCAGCACGCCGCGATCGAGGCGCGGCGCGGCCAAGCGCGGCACCGCCGGCTAGCGCACCACCACCATCTTGCCGCCGGCCTGGTTCGCCTCCATCACGCGATGCGCCTCGTGGATCTGGTCGAAACCGAACACGCGCGAGGGCTTCACGTCGAGCCGGCCCGCCGCCGCGTCGGCCGCGATCGCCTGCAGCGGCACGTCCGAGAGCGGGAAACCGGGCGTGCCGAACACGAAGCTGCCGAAGAAGTTCAGGTACACGCCGCTGGCCATCTGCAGCAGCGGATTGAAATCGCGGATCGGATCGAGCCCGCCCAGCCAGCCGGCCAGGCAGGAGCGTCCGCCCCGGCGCAGCAGCGAGAGCGAATCGAGCACCACCGAATTGCCGACCAGGTCGAGCACCTTGTCCACCTGCCGCGCCTCGGCCAGGTGCGCCGCTAGGTCGGGCCGCTCGATCTCGCAGCGCGCGGCGCCGAGCCGTTCGAGCATCGCGAAGCGCTCGGGGTTGCGGGTGGTGGCGATCACGCGCGCGCCGGCATTGACGGCCAGCTTCAGCGCCGCCTGCCCGAACGAGGAGGTCGCGCCGCGGATCAGCAGCAAGTCGCCCGCCGCGAGTTCGAGGTTGCGGAACAGGCAGGTCCAGGCGGTCGCGTAGGTTTCGGGAATCGCGGCCAGCTCGGCCCAGGGTAGCTCGGCCTCGATCAGCGCGACGTTCGACACCGGCGCGCGCGTGAATTCCGCGTAGCTGCCGTTGATGGTGCGCCCCAGCCCGCCCATCAGCGCGGCCACCTTCGCGCCCACCGGGAATTCGCCGCCCGGGCAGGATTTGACGATGCCGACGCATTCGATGCCGCTGACCGGCGCGGCCTCGGCCCATTCGCCGCGCCGCATGTGCATCTCGGCGTGGTTGATGCCGAAGGCCTTGACCTCGATGACGACATGGCCGGCCAGCGGCTCGGGATCGGGGATCTCGCGGTAGACGAGGCTGTCGAGGCCGCCGAATTTGTCCAGGACGATCGCGCGCATGATGGGTTTCCTTGCAGGGGGATGAGAGCCCGCCCGCTTCACCGCGACAGGACACGGCATGGCGGGCGGAACGGGACCGGGTGCGGACCGGGATCGCGTTGTCGCGAGTAACCCGGTCAACGACGGATCGAAGGTTACCCACCACCAAGTAACCTGTCAAACATATTTTTAAAGGTTACCTTTCCGACCGCCTGCCGTCGTCGATTCACGTCCTGCCGCTATACTTGCCGCTCGATCCCGCACCGGCCTCGCCGGCCGGCCCGCCAGACGCGCCCCGTCGCGTCGCCCGATCCGCTCATCCCCTCATGCGCGCCACCCTCGATCGTCGTACCGCGACCGCCTTGCTGGTCGCCGCCGTGTTCTTCATGGAAAACCTCGACGCGACCGTGATCGCCACCGCGCTGCCCACCATGGCGCGCGATTTCGGCACCGCGGCCGCGCATCTGTCGATCGGCGTGTCGGCCTACCTGGTGGCGCTCACCGTGTTCATCCCGATCAGCGGCTGGATGGCCGACCGCTTCGGCGCGCGCCGCGTGTTCGCCGCGGCGATCATCGTGTTCACGCTGTCCTCGCTGCTGTGCGCGGCCAGCGGCAGCCTGCCGGCCTTCACCGCGGCGCGCACGCTGCAGGGCCTGGGCGGCGCGATGATGGTGCCGGTCGGCCGGCTGGTGGTGTTGCGCAACACGCCGAAGGAGCAGATCGTGCGCGCCATCGCGATCCTCACCTGGCCCGCGCTGGTGGCGCCGATCCTCGGGCCGCCGGTGGGCGGCTGGATCAGCACGCACTGGAGCTGGCACTGGATCTTCCTGCTCAACCTGCCGCTGGGCGCGATCGCGCTGGCCGCCGCGCTGCTGCTGGTGCGCAACGGCGAGGCGAAGCGCGCGCCGTTCGACCTGACGGGCTTCGTGCTCACCGGGCTCGGATTCGGGCTGTTCATGGCGGGCCTGGAGGCGGCCAGCCGTGACGACGTCTCGCGCCTGCTGGCGCTGCTGATGCTGGCGGCCGGCGTCGCGCTGCTGGTGATATCGGCGCGCTACCTGGCGCGCGCCGAGCATCCGCTGTTCGGCCTGGCGCCGCTCGCGATCGATACCTTCCGCGTCACGGCCGTGGGCGGCTCGCTGTTTCGCACCGCGATCGGCACCGCGCCCTTCCTGCTGCCGCTGATGTTCCAGCTCGCCTTCGGCTACAGCGCCGTGGAGGCCGGCACCCTGCTGCTGTGGCTGTTCGCCGGCAACCTGGCGATGAAGCCGGCCACCACGCGGATCATGCATGCCTTCGGCTTTCGCCGGGTGCTGATCGGCAACGGCGTGCTGGTCGCGCTCGGCTTCGTGGCCTGCTCGATGCTGAACGCCGACACGCCGCACTGGCTGGTCTGCCTGCTGCTGTTCGCCACCGGCATGACGCGCTCGATGCAGTTCACCGCGCTCAACACGATCGGCTTCGCCGACGTGCCGCAGGCGCAGATGAGCCATGCCACCACGCTGTTCTCGGTGCTGCAGCAGATGAACGCGGGGATGGGGATCGCGGTCGGCGCGCTGGCGCTGTCGGTGGCCGGCATCATGGGCGGTTCCTCGCCGGGCAACCCGGGGCCCGGCGACTTCCAGCTCGCCTTCGACCTGATCGCGGTGCTGGCCGCGCTGGCGATCGTCGACAGCCTGCTGCTGCCGCGCGATGCGGGGGAGAAGATTCTCGCGCGAGGGCGTTGAGCGGCAGCGCCTCGGGGCCGCTTGCCTGGGCCATCGATTCCGAGGCGCCGCGCCGCTTGACTCTGCGAATCGGCGAATCGACGAATCGACGAATCGACGAATCGGCAAATCGGCAACGCCGGCTTGCCGGGTCGATCTCCATCGTGGCTTCAGCGCCCCGGCCGCGCGGCCTCGGCCGACAAACCCTCGATCGTCTCGCCCTCACGCCCCGCCGCGGCCGGCATCGCGCCATCCGCCGCCGAGCGATGCTCGTCCCGCAGTTCGCCGTGCAGCGCCGCGCGCAGGCGCTCGCGATCGAGCGCGCCCTCCCAGGCACAGACCACGATGGCGGCCACGCCATTGCCGACCAGGTTGGTCAGCGAGCGGCATTCCGACATGAAGCGATCGATGCCGAGCACCAGCACCATCGCCGCCACCGGCACGGTGGGCACCACCGAGAGACTGGCCGCGAGCGTCACGAAACCGGCGCCGACCACCGCCGCCGAGCCCTTCGAGGTCAGCATGGTGACGGCCAGCAGCGTCAGTTGCTGGGTCAGCGTGAGCGGCGTGTTGGTGGCCTGGGCCAGGAACAGCACGGCCAGCGTCATGTAGAGGCTGGTGCCGTCGAGGTTGAAGGAATAACCGGTCGGCACCACCAGCCCCACCACGCCGCGCCGGCAGCCGAGCTGCTCGAGCTTGAGCATCAGTTGCGGCAGCGCGCTCTCCGAGGTCGAGGTGCCGAGCACGATCAGCAGCTCCTCGCGAATGAACACCAGGAAACGCAGGATGCTGAAGCCGGCCAGCCGCGCCACCGCGCCCAGCACCACGAACACGAACAGCAGCGCGCTCAGGTAGAAGCAGGCGACCAGCTTGAACATCGGCAGCAGCGAACCCAGCCCGAACTTGCCGACCGTGAAGGCGATCGCGCCGAAGGCGCCGATCGGCGCGACGCGCGTGATGAAGCCGACGATGCGGAACATCATCGCCGCGGCGCCGTCCACCAGGTCGACCACCGGCTTGACGCGCTCGCCCAGCACCGACAGCGCCGAGCCGCACAGCAGCGCGAGCAGCAGCACCGGCAGGATCTCCTCGTGCGTGAAGGCGCCGACGAAGGTATCGGGCACCACCTGCATCAGGAAGCCGGTCAGCCCCTCGCCGTGCGCGGCGCGCGAGACGTAGCCCGATACGGCCGAGGCGTCGAGCGAGGCGATCGACACGTTGAAGCCGGCGCCCGGCTGCAGCAGATGGCCCATCAGCAGGCCGAAGCCGAGCGCGACGGTGGAGATCAGCTCGAAGTACAGCAGCGCCTTGCCGCCGGCGCGGCCCACCGCCTTCATGTCGCGCATGCTGGCGATGCCGGTCACCACCGCGCAGAACACCACCGGCGCGATCACCATGCGGATCAGCCGCACGAACAGGTCGCCGAGCGGCTTCAGCGCCTGCGCCGCCGAGGGCGCGAAATGGCCGACCGCGACACCGAGCGCGATCGCCACCAGGACCTGCAGATAAAGATGCCGCCAGAGCGGCACGGATTGCGTGCGAGTCGCCATTGTCTCCTCCGGAAGGTAGGCGTGCGTCGTCCCCGCCACCCTGTTGACGGGCGGTCGAAGCGACGGATTCAGGAAAAACGGCGGCCGGCGGGATACGCCGCCGCCTGCCGCCCGGTAGCGCGGGCAGCGACGGATGCCGCGGCGCTCAGGCCGCGGCGGTTGCCTGGGTGGCGTCGATCAGCGCCCAGGGGCGCGCCGCGCGATGCGCCTGCTCGAAGGCCTCGATGCGGGCCTGCATCGACAGCGTCAGGTCGATGGTGTCGAGGCCGTCGATCACCATCCGCTTGTGGCGCGCGCCGAGCGGGAACGCATAACTGCGCCCGGCGGCCGAATGCACCGTCTGCGCCTCCAGGTCGATGCGCAGGCTGCCTTGCGGGTTCGCCCGCGCGTCGGCCGTCAGCGCATCCACCTGCTCGCGCGGCAGCGCCACCAGCAGCAGGCGGTTGTTCATCGCGTTCGAGTAGAAGATCTCGGCGAAGCTCGGCGCGATCACCGCCGCGAAGCCGTATTGCAGCAGGCCCCAGACCGCGTGCTCGCGGCTCGAGCCGCAGCCGAAGTTGGCGCCGCCCAGCAGCACGGCGGCGCCTTCGTAACGCGCGTCGTTCAGCACCGAATCCTCGCGCGCGACGCCCTGCGCGTCGTAGCGCAGGTCGTACAGCAGCCCGCGCGCGAGGCCGGCCTTGTCGATGCCGCGCAGGAACTGCTTGGGCATGATCTGGTCGGTGTCGAGGTTCTCGATCGGCAGCGGCAAGGCGCGGCCCTCGATGGTGGTCAGCAGGCTCATCTCAGCGCTCCAGGGTGCGGATATCGGTGATGCGGCCGGTCAGCGCGGCGGCGGCGGCCATCGCGGGGCTCATCAGGTGGGTGCGGCCGCCGCGGCCCTGCCGCCCCTCGAAGTTGCGGTTGGTGGTCGAGGCGCAGCGCTCGCCGTCGGCCAGGAAATCGTCGTTCATCGCCAGGCACATCGAGCAGCCCGGTTCGCGCCATTCGAAGCCGGCCTCGATCAGCACGCGCGCGATGCCCTCGGCCTCGGCCTGGCGGCGCACGCGCCCCGAGCCCGGCACCACCATCGCGCGCACGCCGGCCGCCACGCGCCGGCCCCGCACGATGCCGGCCACCGTGCGCAGGTCCTCGATGCGGCCGTTGGTGCAGGAGCCGATGAAGACGCGGTCGATCGGCGTGCCGGCGATCGGCTCGCGCGCCGCCAGGCCGATGTAGTCGAGCGCGCGGCGCGTCGATTCGGCCTCGCTCGGCGTGGCCTGCTCCTCGGCGGCCGGCAGCAGCGCGTCGATCGCGATTGCCTGGTCGGGGCTGGTGCCCCAGGTCACGAAGGGCGCCACCTCGGCCGCGTCGAAGCGGTGCTCGGCATCGAACACGGCGCCCACGTCGCTGGCCAGCGCCTGCCAGTCGGCGCGGGCGGCCGCCCATTGCGCCTCGTCGAAGCGCGTATGCGCGCGCACGTAGTCGAAGGTGGTCGCGTCGGGGGCGATCAGCGCGGCGCGCGCGCCGGCCTCGACGGTCATGTTGCAGAGCGTCATGCGCGCCTCGGCCGACAGCGCGTCGATGGTGGTGCCCGCGTATTCCACCGCGTAGCCGCGCGCGCCCTGCGCGCCGATGCGCGCCACCAGCCAGATCACCAGGTCCTTCGAGGACGTGCCGTAGGGCAGCTCGCCGTCGATCACGATGCGCATGGTGCGCGCCAGCCGGTAGACCAGGGTCTGCGTCGCCAGCACGTGCTCGACCTCGGAGGTGCCGATGCCGAAACCGAGCGCGCCCAGCGCGCCGTAGGTGGTGGTATGGCTGTCGCCGCACAGGATCACCATGCCGGGCCGCACGAAGCCATGCTCGGGCGCGACCACGTGCTCGATGCCCTGGTCGGGGTCGTTGGTGCCGAACAGGCGGATCCCGGCGCGCTCGCAGTTGCGCGCGAGATTGCTGGCCTGGTTGGCCGAATCCGCGTCGAGGATCACCCGCGGCCGCTCGGCGTGGGTCGGGATGATGTGGCTCACCACCGCCACCTGCTGCCTGGGCCGGCGCACCGCGCGGCCCTTCGCGTCGAGCCCGGCAAAGGCCTGCGGGCTGGTGTATTCGTTCATCAGGTGCAGGTCGACATAGAGCAGCACGTTGTCCGCGTCGAGCGGCTCGACCGTGTGCGAATCGACCAGTTTCTGGTACAGCGTCCGGATCGCCATCCCGGCTCCTTTCGTATCGTGGGTGTGATGGGTCGCGGCGCGTGGGCCGCGCCGGCTTCGTGTTCAGCCGCGCAGGAACGGCAGCGCCGCGTCGAGCAGCGCCTCGGGCGCTTCCTCGGGGATGTAGTGGCCGCAGGGCAAGGCATGCCCCGTCACCGCATCCGACCAGCGGCGCCATTCGGCCAGCGGATCGAAGCACTGGCCGATCACGCCCTCGGCGCCCCACAGCGCGAGCATCGGGCAGGCCAGCTTGCGGCCCGCGGCCAGGTCGGCGCGGTCGTGTTCGAGGTCGATCGTGATCGAGGCGCGGTAGTCCTCGCAGATGCCGTGCGCGGTGCCCGGCGCGGACAGGCAGCGCAGGTATTCGGCATAGGCTTGCGGCGTGAAGGGCTTAAGCCCCGCGCTGCGCGCGCCGATGGTCTGCTTCAGGTAGAGGTCCGGGTCGGCCTCGATCAGCGTTTCCGGGAACGGCGCCGGGCGCACCAGGAAGAACCAGTGCCAGTAGGCGCGCGCGAAGGCGAACGAGGTCTGCTCGTACATCGCCAGGGTCGGCGCGATGTCGAGCGTCACCAGCCGGCGCACCGCCTCGGGATGGTCGAGCGCCAGGCGCACCGCCACCCGCGCGCCGCGATCGTGCGACAGCACGTCGAAGCGCTCGAAACCGAGCGCGCGCATCAGGTCCACCTGGTCCTGCGCCATGCGCCGTTTCGAATAGTTCGCGTGATCGGGCAGGCCGGCGGGCTTGCCGCTGTCGCCGTAGCCGCGCAGGTCGGCGGCCACCACCGTGAAGTGCCGGGCCAGCACCGGCGCGACGCGATGCCAGATCGCGCGCGTCTGCGGATGCCCGTGCAGCAGCAACAGCGCGGGGCCGGTGCCGCCCTTCCAGGCCTGGATATGGGTTCCGTCGGTCTCCACCGAGACGGATTCGAAGTCGTCGAACATGGTTCCTCCAGCGTTTTTTGTAGTCTAATTGCTGCCTTGAACGCCATGGTATCGGCGAAAGCAAACCGGTATTAACCTGAGGGAACAAATGGACGCGATCTCCGATCTCGCGCTGTTCGAGCTGGTGGTGCGTCAGGGCAGCCTCAGCGCGGCCGCGCGCGAGCTGGGCGTGACGCCGCCCTCGGTCAGCAAGCGCCTCAAGCAGATCGAGCTGCGGCTGGGCGTGCGCCTGCTCAACCGCACCACGCGCCAGATCAGCGTGACCACCGAGGGCGAGCTGTACCTGAACAACGGCTCGCGGATCCTCGCCGAGCTGGCCGAGCTCGAGCAACTGGTGAGCCGCAGCCGCGCGGCGCCGGCCGGGCTGCTGCGCGTCAACGCCTCGTTCGGTTTCGGGCGCACCTGGGTGGCCGCGGCGATTTCCGAATTCGTCGCCCGCCATCCCTCGATGGAGATCCAGCTGCAATTGACCGACCGGCCGCTGAGCCTGCAGGAACAGGCTTTCGACGTCGGCATCCGCTTCGGCGACGTGCCCGAGGCGCGCATCAACGCCAGGCGGCTGCTGCGCAACCGGCGCATCGTCTGCGCGGCGCCGGCCTACCTGGCGCGACACGGCACGCCGCGCACGCCGCGCGAACTGGCGCAGCATCCCTGCCTGGTGCTGCGCGAGAACGATTCCGCTTATGGAAGCTGGCACTTCACGCGCGGCAGCCAGGAGGAAACCGTGAAGGTGCGCGGCCCGCTCAGCAGCAACGACGGCGCGGCGGTGCTGAAATGGGCGCTCGACGGGCACGGCGTGACGATCCGCTCGCAATGGGAAATCGATGCGCTGCTGCGCGAGGGTTCGCTGATGCCGCTGCTGGCCGACTGGAGCCTGCCCAATGCCGATATCTACGCGGTCTACCTGGAGCGCAACCAGCTCTCGGCGCGGCTGCGCACCTTCATCGATTTTCTCGGGACGCGGCTGCCGCAGATGCTCGGCATGCCGGCGGAGCGCCGGCGCGGCGGCTGAGACGTTCGCGGGATCGGCGCGCTGCGTTGCATTTCCTGAAACCAGGCACTATGCTTCATGCAACCTGGAGGTTGCATAATGAACCCTACCCCCGATTTCATCGAAAAGCATGTCGTCCTGCGTGCGCCCCGCGAGCGGGTCTGGCGCGCGATCAGCGAGGCGAAGCAGTTCGGCATCTGGTTCGGCGTCGAATTCGACGGCGAATTCGTGGCCGGAACCCGGCTGACCGGCCGCATCACCCCAACCCAGGTCGATCCCGAGGTCGCGAAGATGCAGGAGCCCTATCGCGGGCTTCCCTTCGAATTCCATATCGAGCGGATCGAGCCGATGCAACTCTTCTCCTTCCGCTGGCACCCGAGCGCCGTCGATATCCATGCCGATTACTCCGCCGAGCCGATGACGCTGGTCGAATTCCGCTTGCAGGAGGCGGAGCCGGGCACGCTGCTGACGATCCGGGAATCCGGTTTCCATGCGATTCCGCTCGAACGCCGCGCCAAGGCCTTCACCAGCAACGAGGGCGGCTGGACGCATCAGGCGAAACTGATCGAGACGTACCTCGCGCGGCCTTCGGCATGAGCCGGGCTTCGATGCCCGCGGCTGCGCAGCTTCCCGGCGCGGCGCCGGTATTCGCCGCGCTCGGGGATCCGACGCGCCTGCGGATCGTCGCCAGGCTGTGCGACGCCGGCCCCTTGTCGATCGCCTTGCTCACGCAGGATGCCGACATCTCGCGCCAGGCCATCACCAAGCATCTGCACGCGCTCTCGGATGCGGGCCTGGTGAGCCACCAGCGCAGCGGCCGTGAAAGCGTGTGGCGGCTCGAGCCCCAGGGGCTCGCGCAGGCGCGTCGATATTTCGATCAGATCTCCGAACAGTGGGATCAGGCGATCGGCAGGCTGGCCGCCTTCGTGGAGCGCGATGGCCCCTGATCGCGTGGTCCAGCCGTCCTTTCACCGAGCCGCTTGGCGCGATCCGCGCGGCAACCGCTAGAATTGCCGTTTTCGTCCGGAATATGTCCATGTCTTTTGCCTCGCTCGGCCTGATCGCTCCGTTGCTGCGCAACCTGCAGGAACTCAACTACCAGACACCCACGCCGGTGCAGGCCAAGGCGATCCCCGCCGTGCTCGGCGGCAAGGACGTGATGGCCGCGGCGCAGACCGGCACCGGCAAGACGGCGGGCTTCGCCTTGCCGCTGTTGCAGCGGCTGGTGCAACACGGCCCGGCGGTAGCCAGCAATCGCGCGCGCGTGCTGGTGCTGGTGCCCACGCGCGAACTGGCCGAGCAACTGCTGCAGAGCTTCGTCGACTACGGCAAGGGCCTCGATCTGCGCTTCCTGGCCGCCTATGGCGGCGTGAGCATCAATCCGCAGATGATGAAGCTGCGCAAAGGCGTGGATGTGCTCGTCGCCACGCCGGGCCGCCTGCTCGACCTGAACCGCCAGAACGCCGTGCAGTTCGACCAGGTGCAGACGCTGGTGCTGGACGAAGCCGATCGCATGCTGGACCTGGGCTTCGCGCGCGAGCTCGATGCCGTGTTCGCCGCCCTGCCCGAGCGGCGCCAGACCCTGCTGTTCTCGGCCACCTTCAGCGACGAGATCCGCGCCATGGCGGCGAACATCCTGCGCAAGCCGGTCGATATCAGCGTGAGCGCGCCCAACGCGACCGCCAGCAAGATCAAGCAATGGGTGGTGACGGTCGACAAGCGCAACAAGCCCGAGCTGTTCATGCACCTGGTGGCGCGCAACAAATGGGAGCATGCGCTGGTGTTCGCCAAGACACGCAACGGCGTGGATTACCTGGCGGCCAGGCTGGAGGAAGCCGGTTACGCGGTGGACACCATTCACGGCGACAAGCCGCAACCGGCGCGGCTGCGTGCGCTGGAGCGCTTCAAGGCGCGCGAGATCCAGATGCTGGTGGCCACCGACGTGGCCGCGCGCGGGCTGGATATCGACGATCTGCCGCTGGTGATCAACGTCGATCTGCCGATCGTGGCGCAGGACTATGTGCATCGTATCGGCCGGACCGGGCGCGCGGGTGCGAGCGGCGTGGCGGTGTCGCTGGTGTGCGCGGACGAGGCGCCGCAACTGGCGGCGATCGAGGCGCTGATCCGGCAAACGCTGCGCCGGGAGGAAGAGCCGGGATTCGAAGCCGAGCATCGCGTGCCGGAAACCAGCGCTTCGGGCGAACTCATCAAGAAGCCGAAAAAACCGAAGAAGCCGAAGGTCGGGCAGGCGGTGGGGCAAAGGGCCGAAGTGACGGGGATGGATACGATTCACACCATCGGCAGCCCGTTCAGCATGCAAAAGCCGCGTGGGAAGACTGGCGGGAAGCCGGCTGCGGGTGGTTCACGCAAGCCGGCGGGTAAGCCTGGTGGTGGGCGGGGTAAGCGCCAGGCTTGATTTATTGGGTGGGCTTATCGTGGATTGCGGCTTCGGGTCCGACGCAGCCAGATTGCGTAGACGCCCAGCAGAACGATCACTACGGCATCGACGGGCAGCAGCATGGGAAAGGGACTTTCCCATTTGTCCATGTTTGTGGTCCGGCCGTAGTATGGCGGGCCGTCTCCGTAGGCTTCCTGCAGATTGAGCATGTTGAACGCGACCGTAAGAAACACGATGATGAGAACGATCAGCCCCAAGGCGATTTTCAGGTGGCGTCGCGTCATCGGTATTTCACCGTTAGCGCGAGATGGCAACCCGGCAAACTGCACGCCAGCCCAGTGAGCCTGCCGATTTCGTCGCCATATGGTTTCGACATGGATTTGTCCTCGTTTTTTGCCAGGCGAGTCTAGGCGCGTGGCCTGGACGAGGTAAGTGTGTGAATTGCCGCAGTCGCGATACGTTTGTAGCAGAAGGGTTGCCGCAAAGGCCCAGCCTTACCTCGGCGGACCGCTCGCAAAGCAACACCTCCCACACAGATGAGAGGACGAATGCCTGCCGCACCAAGCATCCGCCTCCCCTCTTCCTTTCACTCGGATCGCATCCCGCTCAGGCCGGCAGCACGATCGGCGTATTGCCGGCCTGCTGGTTCCAGTTGTCGAGCGCTTGCAGATAATCGCCCGCCGGATTCACCTTGAACGCGAGCTTCGCGGACGACACCGTGGCCACGCCCGGCTCCGACAGATTGAAGCCCCACTCCACGCCGCCCAGATAGGCGCTGTGCTGCACATCCACCGCGATCGTCACGAGCCGCACCTGCACCAGTTCACCGACCCGCGCCGCCATGTGCCGGGGCGTATCGACGATCCATGCGCGCTGGTAGCCCTTGCCGCGCCGCGAGCCCGCGCCGGACAAGGTCTGGATGTTGTTCTGCTTGATCCAGGCGCGCAACTCCGGCGTGGTATTCGGCGTCAGGTCGCGGATCGGCCGCGGCACGTCCTGATCATTCGAGCCGTACCAGGGCGACAAGCTGTTGGAATCGAGCGACCAGCCGTTCGCCGCGCGATCCCGTTCGCGGTCGTTGATCCATTGTCCCTGCGGCCGGATCAGCTGGACCAAGCGCACGTTGTCGCTGTCCCGCTCGGCGCGAAACCAGAGCGCGGTATCGGCGCCCACGTTGATCCGCCCGCCCGGCGGTTCGTTCGGGTTCGAATTGTAGGGGGCATACACGGCGAACTCGAACTCGCCGCCCGAGGTGTCAATCGTCGTCATCGATCTCTCCTGGAAGAATTGAGCCTGCGTTGAGTTGGACGCGGGCGCGCGGGGGGCGTGAATCGGCTGGTTGGATGAATTTGATGGGGGACGGGGATGTTTGCGTGCGGCAGCAGTTGGGGAGGCTGCCGCTGTGCGGAGCGCATGGTGCTGATCGGCGCTCTCGAGAAAGGGGAAATCTCGGCAAACAAAAAACCTCGCCGTCGCAGCAACCTATCCAAATGAGTTGCTCGTATAACTACGGCGAGGTAAAGAACTGTTTGATGTTGAGCTTGAAATGATCGCTATAGTTTGCGACCGCCCTGATGATTCGCCAGCAGGAGTTGGCGGACTCGACGCCGCGCAAAAAATCTGACCGCAGGCGGCCACCACTCGTCGTTCATACGAGCTGTGCTGTAACTGCGACGTTCAGGCGGCCGCTTCGCACCGGAAGCTGCCGCCGATTTTGTACGTGCCGAAGGGCGCTTCAGGGTCGTGCTGCAACCTCCCCGCGACGCCGAGCGTCGAGGCGACATCGTCGGTCGGGACGCGGCCAATAGCGGCTGGACAACAGCACGCCCTCTTTTTCGTAATCTGTATGTTCATTCGTCTGGCACAATTATTATTACGGGGCCCTTCCTTGAGAGTTGCAGGGATGTCGGGCGGGTGGATCATTGCAAAACAGTCCCGTTGGAAATGGGCGTTGCATTTGGACCCTCAACGGGGAAAAACGAGGAAGCATCTTGGACATTGAAATTTGGGACGGCGGTCTTCAAGAGCACGAGCTTGAAGCAATCAAGAAGATTCGGTCGGCCTTCACGGAGAGCCAGACTGACAACAAGTCGCAGAATAAGGGCGGCTCGCTCCGTGATCAGCTTCAAAGCAAGTTTGGCCGTAACGGAATGTTCCCGTGGAAGGGCTACGCTGGATTTCGATTTGTTGATTCTAAAGGCAAGGAAGGTGAGTTCGATCTGGTGATCGTGACTCACTGTAACGTTCTCGTCATTGAATTGAAGGACTGGAACTTCGAACCGGTCACTATGAACGGGGATGCTTGGTTCAAGGGTGAGAAGAACATGGGCCGCTCGCCCGTGAGTATCACAAGGTCCAAGAAATACACACTTGAGAACAAGCTGAAGAAATTGACTCATCGCTTCACCAACAAGGGCTACGCACCGCACGTTCATTTCTTTGTCGTTATGACGGGAAATGCTGATTTTAGTCAGCTTCCAGAAATTGAATTGCAGCACACCATTTCCCTGAAGGACTTTCTCAAATATTCTGACCAAGGGCGGTTCAACGGATGCTTTCGTCCGCATCCTAACGCTCAAGTCCTGAATAAGGATTTCTCGATCTTCAATGAGCTATTCCTTGGCGGCAACACCGCGCCGAAGTCTTTGAGAATCGGCGGCTATACGGCGGTTGAAGAAATTTTCGAGCACCCCAAGCAGGTCTATAAAGAGTACTTGGCAAGCTCGGAAATATCCAGGGGAACAGAGGCGTTACTGAGGGTATGGAACTTAAAAAATATACAAGGCAACAAAGGTATCACGCCGGAGGGGCGAGCACAGATAGTGTCCCGAGAGCGTGAAGTGTTGCAGTTCATTAATCACCAGAGTAGAGATCTATATAACCACTGCCTTCGCTCACTCACGAGTTTTGAGAAAGATGAGGTTACATCGCAATATAGTGAGGTCTATGAGATTCCGCCCGGACATGTAAGGTTTAACGAGTTCATCGGGAAATACGGACAATCTCTCACTCCTGGGGATAGGCTGAACCTCGTCAAGCTGCTTGTAGCAAAATTTGGCGATCTACATGACATCAAGATTGCGCACCGTGACATAGCTGATCATAGCCTGTGGCTGTCCCCTTCTAAAGAAGTTGCGCTTTCGAACTTCATCACGGCATATCATCAGCCGGCTGGAACCGTGGGAGACTACCGCAGCAATTTATCTGTTGGCGCGGTTGAAGTGAAGGATATGTTGGGAAGCAGTGTCCTCAATCCGTTCGAACAGGATGTTCACGCACTCGGGGTTGTGTCTTGGCACCTTCTCACTGCGAAAAGGATGTCACCAAAGAGCCTGGACGGACTTGAGGCCGACATGCTATCTAGCAGTGAATGGTATGCGGGTGTCCTGCTCGATGCAGTAGGCGCCAAATTCATAGACGGAGCCAGTTTTTTTGACGCGCTTAAGCAAGCGGAGCCGCAGGTCGAGTCGCTTCCGACCTTCGATGACAGCGAATTGCACCCGTATCGCCGTCCGATAAATCATTCTCGACAATACCGAGAGGATGGCGACTTCATTAGTGAGACCGGAGATAAGGAAGTCTACCTGTCTGGCGGCAGGCTTGTGAAAGCGTGGCTCAATGTCGGCTCCGAGGGCGGCGACCAGGTCAGTAATTTCCACGTTCTATCCTTCTTAAAGAAGTTGGACAAGCTAGTCGATGTCAATCCGACTTGTTTGCCAAAAATCTATGAATACGGATTGGCAACCAAGTCTGGAAGTATGTTCCTTGTCATGGAGCAAGTGGACGGCGTGACTTGGGGTGATGCTCATTTGGAGCAAGCCGAGAAGAAAGAAATCATTGATAAGCTGGTTGGTGCGGTCGAGCATATTCACGAGCTTGGAATCTCGCACGGGGATCTGCATCCGGGAAATATCATGATCGGCCGCCAGGACAGGAACGTTTATCTGATTGATATTCCAGATTTTTCCCGGAGTCTAGAAGAGGTAAAAAACCATCGATATAGCCCAGAGAATATAGATTCTTGCTCCCCTTTCGAGAGAGATATCTTTGCAGTTTTAAAGATGTCCAGCGAGCTGATCAACCTGGAATGGGGAGGCGAGTCACAGGAGTTCCCTTCGCTTGCTGAGGCGATCCGCACGGAACTCGATGACACGGAATTTGGGTTTAGGGATCTGGGCCGCTTCAAGAAGGCACTGAACCAAACCACGGCAGCGCAGGCGCAGAAGTGTGTCGAGATCGAATTGAGTAACCTCGACGAAGCTCTGACAATCTTACCAGATAACGGAAGGCTCTTTGTCAAGCTTGAGGCGTCGAGAAAAGACGCAAGCGAAGTATCAGTTACCTTCTCGGGTATTGGCGGCACCTTCACGGCGTTTTACAACAAGGATCAACGCTGTTTTGTAACTGGGAAGTTTCCCAGAGCGCGAACGAATGTAAATTCGCGAGACGAGCAAGAGAGTCAATTTGAGATTGGAACTTCGCTTCGTATCAAATCGGGTAAGCCGTCCCAATTCACCGAATTGTCTGAATATCTTCGCGATGATGAGGCGTTCAATCGCGCTATAGACGTGCTCGATCAGATAGAGACAGCCCCGGACCAGTCCGAGTTGAGCTTGCAACTTAAAGAGGCATTTGAAGTCGCCGACCATTCTGGTGTCGAAGGTGGCGCTGGCGTGGCACTTGAAATTTCGACGCGCGCTTTGTGGCGAGCCATACTCGAAACTGAAAGTCAGTCGAGCCCGAACATCGAATTGAACGGCTCAGCGATATCGCCAACCGACGCGGAGGCGGAGCTAATCCTCCCTTATGAGGCCGACATCGACCCGTTGGGTGCCTTTTCCAATGCTGACGAAGTAGAAGCGCTGCTGATTGATCCAGATGGCACTGAGCGAAACATCGGTGAGGTCTCCCTCAAGAGGTCGGCGCTGAACGAGGTTCGGCTCACGAGAGCCCGGATGGCTGCTCATCGTCTGAAAGACGGAGACACCGTATTCTTCAGGACGAAGCAGGATCGTGCGTCCTACCGAAAGAGAAAAGTAGCTCTGGAAAGACTGCTAGATAGAGAAGGGGTCATGCCAGAACTGCTTGATCTATTCGATCCAGCGTGCAACCGGGTAGCAACGAACTACAACATTGAAGTCACTGATGCGGACTTTACGCGATATGACCGTGAAGATCAGCACGGGAACAGGATTAGTCTGAATCAACAGCAACGAGAGGCATTTTCCAAGCTGCTGAACTTTGGACCACTATCCCTTCTTCAGGGGCCACCTGGAACGGGCAAGACTGAGTTCATTGCAGCCTTTGTCCATTTCCTGGTCGAGAAGCTCAATACCAAGCGAATCCTGTTGGTGAGTCAATCGCATGAAGCTGTCAATACCGCAGCCGAACGGATACGGAAGCATTGCGCGAGACTTGGAACTTCACTTGAGGTTGTCCGGTTCAGTAACCGTGAGGGGGCCGTGTCTCATGGACTGAAGGACGTCTACTCTCATGCCATCACGGCTGAGAAGCGCGAGTTGTTCAATGCAGAGTATCGCTATAGAGTGGCCGCGCTTTCCAGTGCTCTTGGTCTTGAGGCGGAATTCGTCTCCAGGTTGGTCGACGCTGAACTTAAAATTTTCAAGCAGATCGATCACTTGGAATCGCTTCTCGCGAGTTTCGAAGACATCGACAACGGAGAGGACGCACGCGCGTTGAAAGCAATCGCCGCAGACTTGGACAGAACCCTCCGGTCGAAGCTTGCGGAAAGCTACGGGATCGACCTTCCTCGCGAAGCGAGAATATCTGCAGCCAAGGACATTCTGCTGTCCAAGCTGTGTGCGGAGTATGGTGTCAGGCCGAACGAATCGAGGAGGGTGCGCGCATTGGCGAGAATTTCGAGAGACATGCAGGATGCCCTTTCTGCTGATCGCGTCAATCTAGACGAGTTCTATGCTCGATCTAGACAACTGGTAACTGGGACTTGTGTGGGTATCGGCCAAGGGCATATAGGCATCCATGAGAACATTTACGATTTTGTGATCATTGATGAGGCGGCACGTTCGATTTCGAGTGAACTCGCGATAGCGATGCAGTCGGCAAAGCGGGTGCTGTTGGTTGGGGACCACCTTCAGTTGCCCCCACTGTATTCTGATGCTCACAAATCGGCGCTGGCACGTCGCTTAGGTATCAACGACGAGCGAACAGAGCTTGACGTAGTTTTGAGGAGCGATTTTGCGCGTGCCTTTACCTCCGAGTATGGTGAACAGGCCAGCGCCACCTTGCTCACTCAATACCGCATGGCTCCGCCAATCGGGGATTTGGTCTCGAATACGTTCTACAAAGGCAAGTTAGGCAACGGACCTCGTTCTATTCTGAAAATTTACGACGATGCGCCAAACGCCCTTACGTCGCCCGTCACTTGGCTCGATACGTCATCATTAGGGGGGCGTGCCAATCACCAGAATGACCGTGGAGTCAGCATTTACAACCGCTGCGAAGCCGAGCAGATCATGCAGGTTCTCAAGCAAATTGCGTCCAGCGGTCAGTTCTTGGCGAATCTGACGCAACTCAAAGAAAAGGATGACGCACTTATCGGTGTGATCTGTATGTATGCAGAGCAAAAGCGATTGCTGCGGCAGAAATTCAATCAAGAAGTTTGGACGGAAGGCTTCAAGGATTTGGTGAAGATCGACACTGTCGATAGCTATCAGGGGAAAGAAAACAGAATTATTATCCTAAGCCTCACGCGGTCGGATGCAACTCGAAATCCTGGGTTCTTGAGAACACCCAATAGAATCAATGTTGCCATGTCTCGGGCAATGGATAGATTGTTGATCGTCGGAAACACTGACATGTGGAAGAAGCACAACAGCGATAAACCGCTCGGTCAAGTTGTTTCTTATATGAATGATATGGGTGAGAAAGCGGGCTATCGCTTTGTGACCGCGCAAGGCAATCGTTGAGGTGGCTGCAATGGAAAATACAACCTACCACGAGATTGATTTTTTGTTGCCAGCGCAACGATTCAACATCAATTTCTCATACATCACTGAAAAAGGACTGCCGTTTGTTCGCGAATTCGTTCTTCGCTTAGTTCATCTGGCGCCGTTGACGAAATCACAGGTTGTCGCTTTCTTTGGCTTCAGTAAGAAGGAAGCCGACGAAGTCATATCGGATTTGGTTGAGCGCGACGAGTTGACGCTGTCGGAGGATGGTCGGCTAGCCCTAACAGACAAATCCAGCGGATACTTCACTGAAATTGGTGAAGTTCCGCGCCTATCGCAGTTGAAGGATAGTGGTGCATGCTTGTCATTTGATTTGGCAACTTTTACCTGCTTGGGAAGAGAGGTTGCTGCTGATAAGTGGAGGGCAGGTGTCCAAGTCAAGATCGATCCAGAGAATTTCTCTAAAAGCGAGGAATTGGTAGGGAGGCAGTTCCAGCGTCAATTCAACGAGTTTCTGCACAAGGGCCTACTTTCGAAATCTATTGTCCAGGATGAGAAGGAAGCACCGAATATTTACACCGTTAATTCGGTAAGCAAGATCAGACAGTTTCCTTTCAGAATATCTGTCAAGTTCCAGATGGACGAGGAAGGGGCGAGTGTTGAGCGTGACGACTTCGATATGCTGTCGAGTTCGGACTATGTGCATGAGCGCGTAGCCGTCGAGCTTGATCGTTTCTCTCGTCCGGCAAATTTCATCGATATTGCTAAATCCATGATGGAGATCGGAGACGGTGATACTCTTCGACTGTTCGACGTGAAGAGAAATTCAATCAACCTCAGGTTTCTCGCGGAACTCAACCAGATCGAAGGAAATAATCAAGATATAAGAACGACCTTCTTGGGACCAATATATTCGCAAAAAAATTGGTCGTTACTTCAGAAGTATTTGGCCCCGGTTCTAGCGGCGAGAATTGAGAGAAAATCCGATGTAGGAAAAGAACAGTTCGTCTGGATAGCACCGGGTGACTCGTATTGGAGCAAGAGTAGCCGCCTGTTGGGTTCGCTCAGTGATTTTTTCAACAAATCCAGCACGACAGAAAAGAAGCTTTACTCTCCTATGGTCTATCTTCCTGTCGCGGGAAGTGACGACTTCCGCTCGGCTAGGCAGTGGAAACAAGAGTTTGAATCGTCTGTAGGCAATGCTAACGGCCTGTTGGAAGGATTCCTAAACGGTAATGTCGAGGTTCTTCACTTCGTAGGTGAGGTAGCTGTCGTCGTTTATCATATGTCGCTTCCTGATACCTACCCGGTGACGGTACCTGTTGGCTTCGTAACTAGGGACAAAGATGTTGTATCAAAGCTTGGAAAGCTCGTGCGAACGTATATTGACGGTAGTGCTGGCTTCGACCGTCCCAACGACTGCGGCGCAATTATCGAGATGGGGCGAAGCAAGTAGCTTATAGTCCATAGTCTCAAGATTCTCAGCTATCAGAAGCCAAGAAGAAGCCCTATTCGCGAGGGCTTCTTCTTGGCCGAACCACTTCGTCGCTAATAAACCTTAATTCGATTTGCGGAGGCGCGACACTCCGAACGACGTGAAAGTGCGGTGAACCAGTCTCAGGAACGGCGAAGCCAGAAAGTCAGCAACGGCTGAGGAGCATCCTCAATCGAGGGCACAGAATGACTGTTCCGCTCGAGTACCCGCCCTTGGAAGCCCAACGGCTTGACCGTCAGCAACGGGTCGATTGCCTCCATTGACACTGCCTCATTTAGAAAACCGGCACAGCTGAACAACCGCCAAGGCCAAGGCCATTCCCCCGATGGCCGAACCCACGCCATCGAATGCCTAAGCCCCCTCATTCCCCACGACTCACCAAATCACGGCTTCGCTCGACCAAACGTGCCGACGACAACGGAAAACTTGCTATCCCCGCAAGTCCACCCTCCACCTCGCTGGAAAGTGCAATCGGACGGAAGACCCGGAAACAGATGCGCCCGCTGATACGCATCGACATTGTCCGACCTCAGCGACAAGGAGAACGACTTGCCCGTGTCGTCGTCGAGCGGTGCCACCGCCAGATCCCAGCACTCCTTCTTGCCGGGGTCCAGATACGTGGCTTCCCCCTTGTCGCAATAGCGAACCTCGGAATCCCCCTTCTTGACCGTGAACGATTTCAGCCGATGCGAATCGACAAATGTCCCGCAATAGTCGCAGTCATAAGATCGACCGAAGAAGCATGACTTCAGGAAACCAATCGCCAGCAACAACAAGAAAAAATTGACCAGCACCTTCATGCACGCCCCGTCATCGTTTTGATTTTATACGGCTGTCACGCGGAAAGCGGCGCCGCCAGCCCAGCCGCTTCATCGTCCCCAAGGTAGCACCCGGCCTCGACATTATTCCCGTCGAGGTCGATCAAAAACGCGCAATAAAACGGCGAACGCCTGATCCCGGGCCCGCCATTATCGCGGGCCCCGTGCGCAAGCCCGGCGGCATGAAATCGGTCCACCGCGTCGCGGGAAGGCGCCGAGAACGACAGGTGCATCGGGCTCGCCGCGGCTCTAGCATCGGCATCCCAGAACGTCGGACGTCCTTCCGCCACCACGAAAAAGGGGGATTGCGGCTTGCCGGTGGAGAAAACAACCCAGGCCGAATCAACGGCAAGACGATGCTTCTCGACCAGACGAATGCCCAACGGAGCCAGCATATGCGCATACAGGCGGGCACTGGATTTCAGGTCGCGGGCGACAATGCCGATATGGTCGAACATGCCAGTCGTCTCGCCATGGCAAAGAGTAGATGTCCAGCTTGCCATAGCGAGCCATCGATCACCATCGTCGCTTATCCGGACCCGCCTCTTTCCGACATTGGGTCGAGCGGCTTGCCTGGCAGGCGCTCGTCAAAACCGAGAGATTGTTTTTCAGTGCCCGCGCGCGATTCGAATCCGGCGAGCCATTGGATTGGGCGGCGATCGCCCACGACGAGGGTTTCGCCGACCAGGCGCATTTGAGCCGTGCCGTGAAACGCACGACGGGTTTCTCTCCCAAGGAATTCACGCGGCGATTCGCCGAGGACGAATCATTCCGGGTCTACCGACTCTGGGTGTGACCGCCCCCCTCAAGACACAACACGGGAGCACCAAAACGCATTCCGATGCCCCCGCAACCAACCCGCAACCGCCTCCCGATCAGGAATGCGACGCGGCTGCCGCGCTCGCGGCCTTCTCCTGCTTGGCTTTCTTCGAGGCTTCGTGATGGCCGATCGCGCAGCCGGCAGCCGCGCCCACCACGCCGTGATGGCCGGCCACATGCCCGGCCACGCCGCCCACTGCCGCGCCCTTCAGGCAGCCGGCCGCGTTCGCGTTGGCGCCTGCCGCGAGCAGGCCGATACACGAGAGGGTGATCAACAGACGTTTCATGGTCGAACTCCGTATTCGAGCGTGTGAATCGCGACACGCAAGTCGCGATGGAAAGCGCATTGTGCGGATCGACCCGGCGACGGTCCACCGGCGATGCCCTTGCTTACCGAAGCGACAAACCTGTTACAGATCCAGCCCTTGCAAGGACGCGAACCACACCCAGCAACACGGAAAGCGATCCGAAACACTTTCGGATCGCTTTCAACTCACTCGACTCGGCGCCCGGCCTTCAGGGCGCGAGCCGCGTGAACACGTAGTCGTGGTTCTTCACCAGCGCCTGGTGACAGGCGAAGCAGGTCTTGTGCTGCGCCTCGTCCACCGGCATGCCGTTGATGAAGCGGCCGAAGCCCCAGCCGCCGGTGGCGGCATAACGCTTCGAATCCTTGACCATCACCTGCACGGTGGTGGCCTTGCCGGCCACCGTCGCGGTGGGCGATTCCTCCGATTGCTTGCGCTTGTAGGCCAGCTTGACGAGGATCGTGCCGTCGGGGAACGGCAGCGTCGACTTCTGCAGCGCGGCCACCGCGATCGGGTTGCCGAGCACCACGCGCAGCTCGTCGAGCGGCGCGGGTTCCTCGGCCGGCGCGATCATCTCCCACTTGCGGTAGCCGGGCGGAATCGTCACGCCGTAGATCGGCGAGGCGGCCGAGGCTGCCGAAGCCGCCGCCGGTTTCGCCGGCTCGTCGGCATGCGCCGCCTGGACCGCGAAGGCCGACAGCAGGCAGGCGCCGACAGCGAGCCTGGAGGTCAGTCGAGCGAAGGACATGGACACACCTCCGTCCATCAGAGCTTGGTCACTTGCAGGATCGCCTCGGCGAATGCCTGCGGCGCTTCCTGCGGCAGGTTGTGGCCGATGCCGCCGCTCAGCGTCTGGTGGCGATACTTGCCCGTGAACTTCTTCGCGTAGGCGGCCGGCGCCGGGTGCGGCGCGCCATTGGCATCGCCTTCCATGGTGATGGTCGGCACCGAGATCGACGGAGCGGCCGCGAGGCGCTGTTCCAGCGCGTCGTACTTGGCCTCGCCGCGCTCGAGACCGAGGCGCCAGCGGTAGTTCGAGATCACCACGGCGACGTGGTCGTCGTTGTGGAAGGACGCGGCGCTGCGCGCATAGGTGGCGTCGTCGAAGTTCCACTTGGGCGAGGCCAGTTGCCAGATCAGCTTGTTGAAGGCATCGCGATTGGCCGCGTAGCCGGCCGCGCCGCGCTCGGTCGCGAAGTAGAACTGGTACCACCACTGGAACTCGGCTTGCGGCGGCAGCGGCGCCTTGTTCGCCGCCTGGCTGCCGATCAGGTAACCGCTCACCGACACCAGCGCGACCACGCGCTCGGGCCACAGCGCCGCGATGATGTCGGCGGTGCGCGCGCCCCAGTCGTAGCCGCCGAACACGGCCTTGTCGATCTTCAGCGCGTCGAGCAGCGCGATGGTGTCGACGGCCGTCACGACCTGCTGGCCGTTGCGCGGCGTATCGGCGGACACGATGCGGGTCGAGCCGTAGCCGCGCAGGTACGGCACGATCACGCGGTAGCCGGCCGCCACCAGGCGCGGCGCCACCTCGGCATAGGAATGGATGTCGTAGGGCCAGCCGTGCAGCAGCACCACCACCGGGCCCGTCTTCGGGCCGACGTCGACATAACCGACGTCGAGCACGCCGGCCTTGATCTGCTGGATATCGGAGAAGCCGGCGCTGCCGCCGCCGGCGCGCATGGCCGAGCCGGCCTCGGGCGTCTGCGCCTGGGCCAGGCTGCTCAGGCCGAGATCGACCAGGCTGACGCTGGCCAGCGTGGTACCGAGAATGCGACGGCGCCGCAGGTTGACGTTGTCCGACATGTTCCGTTCTCCTTGATGCGAATCGCGCGAATGACGCGAGTTTCGTCTTTGCAGAATGAGTCGCGCCTCCCTTGCGGCACGCCCCCCAGTGATCCGCCCGACTGCCCGCTCCGCCTTGGCGGATGCGATGCAGCGAACGTCTGGCCGCATTTATAGCGGAGCCCGGAAGCCGCTTTGTATCGCAGTGTGTCCATGCCGGAACACGACACATAGCGAATCAAAATCGCCGCGTCCGGATACACGTGGGCCCCTTACACTGGCCGCATCCGGCACACGCCGTAAGCATCAAAAGCAAATTGAAAGCATTTGGTCAGGATGACGAGAGATCACGGCGAAGATGATCGTTTGCCTGCTGCAAGCTATTTCGGAATGGCTCACAATCATGCCCGCCACGCCGCGCGCCATGCCCCGGGGCGCCTTGCCAAAGGCACGGCGGCGCTGCAATAAATCGATTACGAATGCCCACCACACCTGGAGGAGAGACCGATGGCTGACAGCCCTCAAGACGATGCACGCAAACGGAAACCGCTATGGGTCTGGGTCGCGCTGCTGATTCCGTATGCCGCCCTGCTGTGGCTGCCGTTCTACAACTACGGCAAGCCCGCCTTCGCCGGCCTGCCGATGTTCTACTGGTATCAACTGCTGTGGGTGCCGGTCACCTCGGTCCTGCTGTACCTCGTCTACCGGAGTGAGAAATGAACGGCAACATCGCCATCGATCCGGTCGCGATGACCGTCTTCATCGCCTTCTTCGCGCTGGTCACGGTGCTCGGCTTCGTGGCCGCGCGCTGGAAGCGCGGCGATCTCACCCAACTGCATGAATGGGGCCTCGGCGGCCGGCAGTTCGGCACCGTGATCTCCTGGTTCCTGGTGGGCGGGGATTTCTACACCGCCTACACGGTGATCGCGGTCCCGGCCCTGGTCTACGCGGTGGGCGCCTACGGCTTCTTCGCGCTGCCCTACACGATCGTGGTCTATCCCTTCGTGTTCGCGGTGATGCCGCGGCTCTGGAAGATCGCGCACGCGAAAGGCCACATCACGGCGGCCGACTACGTGCACGGCGAGTTCGGCGGCAAGCTGCTGCCGGCCGCGATCGCCGTCACCGGCATCGTCGCCACCATGCCCTACATCGCGCTGCAACTGGTGGGCATGCAGGTGGTGATCAAGGGCCTGGGCGTGAGCGGCGAGCTGCCGCTGGTGATCGCCTTCCTGATCCTCGCGCTCTACACCTATACGAGCGGCCTGCGCGCGCCGGCGATGATCGCCTTCGTGAAGGACATCATGATCTACATCGTGGTGATCGCGGCGGTCTGCCTGATCCCGGTGAAGCTCGGCGGCTACGCGCACGTGTTCGAACTGGCCGACGCGCACTTCGCGGCCAAGGGCGGGCCCACCGGCATCCTGCTCAAGCCGACGCAGTTCACCGCCTACGCCTCGCTCGCGCTGGGCTCGGCACTGGCCGCCTTCATGTATCCGCACACCATGACGGGCGTGCTGGCCTCGGGCTCGGCGGCCACCGTCAAGAAGAACGCGATCTTCCTGCCGGCCTACACGCTGCTGCTCGGCCTGATCGCCCTGCTCGGCTACATGGCGATCGCCGCCGACATTCACGTGAGCTCGCCCACCGACGTGGTGCCGGCCCTGTTCCACACGCTGTTCCCGTCGTGGTTCGTCGGCTTCGCCGCCGCCGCGATCGCGATCAGCGCGCTGGTGCCGGCCGCGATCATGTCGATCGGCGCGGCCAACCTGTTCACGCGCAATCTGTGGCGCCCGCTGGTGTCGCCGAACCAGTCGGCGGCCGGCGAGGCCTCGACGGCCAAGCTGGTCTCGCTGCTGGTGAAGTTCGGTGCGCTGATCTTCATCGTGGTGCTGCCCACGCAGTACGCGATCGACCTGCAGCTGCTGGGCGGGATGTGGATCCTGCAGATCCTGCCGGCCGTGGTGTTCTCGCTCTACACGCGCCGCCTGAGCACGACGGGCCTGCTGCTGGGCTGGCTGGTGGGGATCGTGGTCGGCACCTCGCTGGCCGCCTCGCAGGGCTTGAAGCCGGTCTACACGCTGCACCTCGGCTCGGCCTCGTGGACGCTCTACATCGGCCTGATCGCGCTGGTGCTCAACATCATCGTGACCCTGGTGGTGTCGGCGCTGACGCCGGCCAAGCGCGCCCAGGCGGCCGCCGCCTGAAGCGCGCCGGGCCGCCGGCCGCCGCGCAACCCCTGTGCGTGGCGCCCGGCGGCCCGGCCTTTTTCGAAGTTGTCCGCGCAAAGGCGCCCGCATCCGTCACGTCGGATGCGGGCGCCTTTGGCTTTACAGCAGCCCGGTGGTCAGCGCCTTGAGGGTGGCGGCCGCGCGCGTCGAGCAGTCGAGCTTGCGGAAGATGCTCTCGACATGCGTGCGCACCGTGCTCGGGCTCAACGCCAGCACGCGCGCCGCTTCCTTGTTGCTCAGGCCGCCGCTGATCTGGCGCAGCACCTCGATCTCGCGCGGCGACAGCAGCGGTGTGACGGGCCGCCTGGGCGCCGGCGCGGGGCCGCCCGCGGTCTCCACCACGGCCGCGATCACCTCGGGATCGAAGCGCCCGGCCGCGGCCTCGGCCTGCAGCAGGCCGGCCGCCG
>NZ_VWWC01000104.1:0-26343 GCF_011753175.1 Burkholderia sp. Cy-637
TGGCGGCCGCGCCGGCCGCTGCCGCCTCGGGCGCGCAGGCAGGCTGAGTTTCCGGATTTTTTTCGAATCGATAGTGGATCAGGCCCGTTGCGACAAGCACGGGCCACGACGGAGAACCTCGCGATGAGCGAACCCCAACAGCAAGCCGCGGCACCCGCCGCGCAGAACGGCAAGCGCAAGCGCATGATGACGCTGCTGATCCTCGCGATCGTGATCGCGGCGATCGCCTATGGCCTCTACTACTTCCTGGTCGCGCGTTTCCACGAGGAAACCGACGACGCCTACGTGAACGGCAACGTGGTGCAGATCACGCCGCAGGTCACCGGCACCGTGATCGCGGTGAACGCCGACGACACGCAGTCGATCCGCATCGGCGAGCCGCTGGTCAAGCTCGATCCCGCCGATTCGGCGATCGCGCTGCAATCGGCCGAGGCGAACCTGGCGCAGACGGTGCGTCGCGTGCGCGGCCTCTATGCCGACGACGACCAGTATCGCGCCCAGGTGGCCCAGCGCGATTCCGACCTGTCGAAGGCGCAGGACGACCTGCGGCGGCGCCTCGCGGTGGCGCAGACCGGCGCCGTCTCGCAGGAGGAGATCTCGCATGCGCGCGACGCCGTGAAGGCCGCGCAGGCCTCGCTCGACGCCGCCAGGCAGCAGCTCGCCGCCAACGTCGCGCTGACCGCCAATACCACGGTGGCCAACCATCCCGACGTGCTGGCCGCCGCCGCCACGGTGCGCAACGCCTACCTCAACAACGCGCGCAACACGCTGCCGGCGCCGGTCACGGGCTACGTGGCCAAGCGCTCGGTGCAGGTCGGCCAGCGCGTCTCGCCGGGCACGCCGCTGATGTCGGTGGTGCCGCTCGGCCAGATCTGGGTCGACGCCAATTTCAAGGAAGTGCAGCTCGACCATATGCGCATCGGCCAGCCGGTGAGCGTGACGGCCGATATCTACGGCTCCTCGGTGAAGTACCACGGCAAGGTGATCGGCTTCTCGGCCGGCACCGGCTCGGCCTTCTCGCTGCTGCCGGCGCAGAACGCCACCGGCAACTGGATCAAGGTGGTGCAGCGCCTGCCGGTGCGCATCGCGCTGGACCCGCAGGAGCTCGAACGGCATCCGCTGCGCATCGGCCTGTCGATGCAGGTCGACGTCGACATCAAGGACGAGAGCGGTAGCCAGCTCGGCAGCGTGCAGAACAGCGTCTACCAGACCGACGTGTTCGCCAAGTATGGCGACGAGGCCGACGCGGAGATTGCGCGCATCATCGAGCAGAACGCGGCCGGCGGCCCGTCGCGCGCGGCCCAGGCATCGCGTCCCGCCACGGCGCCGCGCGCCTGAGGCGGCGTCCGCGCCTTCCATCGGATCATGGCCATGGATTCCTCCACCCTTCCGCGCCCGCTTTCGGGCGCCAAGCTCGCGCTCGGCACGGTCGCCGTGTCGCTCGCGATGTTCATGAACGTGCTCGACTCGTCGATCGCGAACGTGGCGATCCCGACCATCTCGGGCGAACTCGGCGTCTCGGTCGACGAGGGCACCTGGGTGATCACGATCTTCGCGGCGGCCAACGCCGTGTCGATCCCGCTCACCGGCTGGCTCACCCAGCGCTTCGGCCAGGTACGCCTGTTCGTCACCGCGATCCTGCTGTTCGTGCTGGCCTCCTGGCTGTGCGGGATCGCGCCGAACCTGCCGACCCTGCTGGCCGCGCGGATCCTGCAGGGAGCCGTCGCCGGCCCGCTCGCACCGCTCTCGCAGGCGCTGCTGCTGGGCGCCTGGCCCAAGCAGAAGTCATCGACCGCGCTCGCGCTGTGGTCGATGACGACCCTGGTCGGGCCGATCGCCGGCCCCTCGCTGGGCGGCTGGATCACCTACGACTACAACTGGTCCTGGATCTTCTACATCAACATCCCGGTCGGCATCTTCGCGGCCGCGGTGACCTGGTCGATCTTCCGCGAGCGCGAATCGCAGACGCGGCGCCTGCCGATCGACACGGTCGGGCTGATGCTGCTGATCGTCTGGGTGGCCTCGCTGCAGGTGATGCTCGACAAGGGCAAGGATCTCGACTGGTTCAATTCGCCCTTCATCATCGCGCTGGCGATCGTCGCGGCGGTCGGCTTCGCCTTCTTCGTGATCTGGGAGCTGACCGAGAAGAACCCGGTGGTCGACATCCGCCTGTTCAAGCAGCGCAATTTCGCGGGCGGCACGATCGCGCTGTCGGTGGCCTACGGCATGTTCTTCGGCACCCTGGTGCTGCTGCCGCAGTGGATGCAGGAGTATCTCGGCTATCGCGCCGTCGATTCGGGGCTGACCACCGCGCCGCTCGGGGTGTTCGCGATCCTGCTCACGCCGCTGATGGCGCGCATCCTGCCGCGCACCGATGCCCGCTATATCGCCACCCTGGCCTTCATCAGCTTCGCGGCGGTGTTCTTCATGCGCACCCGCTTCTACACCGACGTGTCGAACTGGGACCTGGTGCTGCCGACCCTGCTGCAGGGCATCCCGATGGCGATGTTCTTCGTGCCGCTGACCGCGATCATCCTCTCGGGCCTGCCGCCCGAGAAGATCCCGGCCGCCGCGGGGCTCTCGAACTTCGGGCGGACCTTCTGCGGCGCGGTGGGCACCTCGGTGATCGGCAATGCCTGGAACAACCGCACGGTGCTGCACCACGAGCGGCTGACCGAGCAGGCCAACGCGACCAATCCCGACTTCAGCCAGTCGATCGATTCGACGCAATCGCTGCTGCACGTCGGGCGCGATACGGCGCATGCGCTGTTCAACCTGTCGGTCGACGGGCAGGCCGCGGTGATGGGGCTCAACGACGTGTTCTACATCTCGGCGCTGATCTTCATCGCGATCATCCCGCTGATCTGGATCACCAAGCCGGCACGTTCGAACGCGCCGGCCGACGCGGGCGGCGCGCACTGAACGCGCGAGCGGCCCGCCGTCCTCGAGGGACGGCGGGCCGCGTCGTCGTTGTCCTTCCGGTTTTCTTCCCGTTCGCCGGCACCGTCATGCGAAGGCATCGGTGCCGCGCACCAGCCGCCGCGCCAGGCGCGGCGCCTTCAGTTTCTCGATCCACCATTGCAGGGCGCGGCCCTCGCGATCGCCGCGCCAGGCCGCGTAGAGCAGGTTCGGCTCGCGCGGATCGGCGGTGCGCTTCTCGAGCAGCGCGCCGCTGGCGAGCAACGAGGCGATCCGCTCGCGCGGCAGCCAGCCCACGCCGAGCGCCTCGCGCTGCGCGACGATCTTCGCCTGCATGGTGGGCAGGGCCAGCGAAGGCTGGCCACCGAGCACGCCATAGGCGCGGCCGGCCGTGGCGCGCGAGGAATCGGCCACCACCACGGCGCGATGCCGGGCGATCGCCTCGCGCGTGAGCGGCTCCGGCTCGCCGGCGAGCGGGTGCCGCGGCGAGACGGCGAACACCCAGTCCATCGCCCCCAGCTCGAGCCAGCGCAGGTTCGCCATCGCCGGCGGCTCGTTGGTGGCGCCGACGATCAGGTCGGCGCGGCCGTCGCGCAGCGCTTCCCAGGTGCCGCCCAGCACCTCGTGCGTGATGCGCAGCGCCACGCCCGAATCGAGCCCGTCGAAATCGCGGATCAGCGGCGCCAGCAGGGCGAACTCGATCACCTCGTCGGTCACGATCCACAGCCGGTCCTCCCAGCCGCTGGCGACCTGGCGCACGCGCCGGGCGAGCCGCGCCACGTCCTGCATCAGCCGCGCCGCGTCCTCGGCCAGCAGCTTGCCGGCCGGCGTGAGCTGCAGCCGGTAGCGGCGCCGGTCGAACAGCAGCGCGTCGAAGCGCGCCTCGAGCTGCCGCGCCGCGTGGGAGACTGTCGACGGCGCCTTGCCCAGGCGGGCGGCGGCGCGCGTCAGGCTGCCGGTCTCGCGGATCGCGTCGAGCAGGGCCAGTTCATCCTCGGACAACATGTTCGACTCCTTCGAACGTGTTCATCGACGGGATGGTACGGCAAGGCAAGTTGAGGCGTCCATCATGGCTGCACCGAAGTCGAACGACTTCTTCTCTCCAAGGAGCACCGACATGAACCGTTTCACCGGTAAGACCGTCCTCGTCACGGGCGGCAACAGCGGCATCGGCCTGGCGGCCGCCCAGGCTTTCGTGGCCGAGGGCGCGCGCGTGATCATCACCGGCCGCGACGCGGCCACGCTCGACAGCGCCCGCGCCTCGCTCGGCGCCGACGCGCTGGCGATCCGCAACACCACCGGCACGGCGGCCGCCGCGCGCGAGCTGGCCGAGGCGATCGCCGCGGCGGGGCTGCGGCTCGACGCGGTGTTCGTCAATGCGGGGGTGGCGAAGCTGGTGCCCTTCGAGGACGCCGACGAGGCGCTCTGGGACCTCACCTTCGACAGCAACGTGAAGGGCGCCTATTTCCAGATCCAGGCACTGCTGCCTTTGCTGAACCGCGGTGCCTCGATCGTGCTGAACGGCTCGATCAACGCGCATATCGGCATGCCGACCTCGTCGATCTACGCGGCCAGCAAGGCGGCGCTGATCTCGCTGGTGAAGACGCTGTCGGCCGAGCTGCTGCCGCGCGGCGTGCGCGTCAACGTGGTGAGCCCGGGCCCGGTGACTACGCCGCTCTACGACAAGTTCGGCTTCGACGCGGCGGGTCTCGCGGCGGCGTCCGAGCAGATCCGCGCCCAGGTACCGCTCGGCCGTTTCGGCGAGCCGGCCGAGATCGCCTCGACGGTGCTGCACCTGGCGGCCAGCGAATCGGCCTTCATCGTCGGCAGCGAGATCATCGCCGACGGCGGGATGGGCACGCTCTGAGCGAGGGCCCGGCGGGCGTTCAGAAGCGTTCGAGCAACTGGTGGTAGAGCATGCCGAGCTCGAGCGCGGGCTGGCGCCAGGCCGGGCCGCCGGGGAAGCGCCGGTGCCGCAGCCGCGCGAACAGCTCGAAGCTGTCGCGCTCGCCGGCGATCGCCCGCGCCACCGCGCGCCCGGCGATGCCGGTCAGCGCCACGCCGTGGCCGCTGTAGCCCTGCAGGTAGAAGTAGTTGGGATCGAGCGCGCCGAAGTCGGGCGCGCGATTGCGCGTGACGTCGACGAACCCGCCCCAGGCGTGCTCGATGCGCGCGTCGGCCAGTTGCGGGAACACCTCGATCATGCGCGTGCGGATGGCGGCCGTCAGTTCGGCCGGCGCCGCGCCCGCCGAGCTCGCGCGCCCGCCGAACAGCATCCGGTGGTCGGCCGAGAGCCGGTAGTAGTCCAGAAAGACATTGTTGTCGCAGATCGCCTCGCGGCCCGGGATCAGCGCGGCGGCGCGCTCGGCGCCGAGCGGCTCGGTGGCGATGATGTAGGAGGGCACCGGGCCGATGCGGGCCTCGATCGGCTCGGGCAGGAAGCCGCCGGGGCCGGCGTTGACGCAGGACACGACGTGGCGGCAGCGCACCTCGCCGCCGCGCGTGCGCACCAGCGGGCGCTCGCCGCGAACCACGCCGGTGACCATCGAATGCGCGAACAGCAGCGCGCCCTCGCGGCGCGCGGCCTCGGCCAGGCCGAGGCAGTACTTGAGCGGATGCAGGTGGCCCGAGAGCGGATCGTGGACGCCGGCCAGGTAGAGCCGCGAGCCGATGCGCGCGCGGATCGCGTCGGTATCGAGCCAGCTCAGCGAGGGATGGCCCCAGCGCTGGGTCGCGGCGTCCATCCATTCGCGCAGCTCCGGCACGCGGCGCGGCTTGGTGGCGACCGTCAGGTAGCCGCGCGTGAAATCGCAATCGATGCCGTGGCGCGCGATGCGCTCGGCGATCAGCTCGACGCCGGCCAGCGAAAGCTGCCAGGCCGCGCGCGCGCCGTCGCTGCCGAGCTGCCGCTCGATCTCGCCGTCCTTGGCGAAACCGCCGATCACCTGGCCGCCGTTGCGGCCCGAGGCGCCCCAGCCGGGGCGGTAGGCATCGAGCACGGCCACGCTCATGCCGGCCGCGCGGCAGTCGAGCGCGACCGACAGGCCCGAGAAGCCCGCGCCGATCACGCAGACGTCGACCTCGAGCGGGCCGTCGAGGACGGGATCGTCGGCGGCCGGGCGGGTGGCCGTTGCTTCGTAGTACGAGTCACGCGCGAGCGCCTGCGCATGCTGGAGGAAGGTCGGTGTCATGGGCGGGGATCGTCTCATGCGCGGCGGCGTCCCGCAACGCCGCCGAAATGGGTCGCGCACCGCGGCGGCCCTCCGCGCGATGCGGGGCGGGCCGATCAGAACCGGTAGCCGAGGCCGGCCTGGATCACGTCGGTATCGCGGTCGTAGCGGGTCACCACGCGGTTCCAGGTCACGCGCGTGAGCCAGCGCTCGCTGAGCCGGTAGCTCGCCGAGATCGACACGATGCCCGACAGGCGGCCGTCGCCGATGTCGTTGCCGCGGATGTTGCGCTGGTCGACGGCGATGTACATCCCGGCGCCCGCGCTGAGCGTGAGCTTGTCGTCGAAGAAGGCGCGCGTGGCCCACAGTTCGGAGGCCACGCCGTTGCGGCGCGTGGCGCGCTTCGAGCCCTCGTAGAGATAGGTCGCGGTCCAGTCGAGGTACTTCATCAGCCCGCGCCGGTATTCGAGGCTCGCGCCCAGCGAGGAGGGCGAGCTGCGGCTGTTCAGGATGGTCTCGCCGACCATCCCGGTGATCTCGTTGTGGGTCACGCGGTCGAGCCGGCCCGCCGCGTAGTCGCGCGGGCCCGGCGTGTCGGGCGCGTCGAGCTGGTAGCCGATGCCGAACATCACCGAGGTGGTATCGGGGCCGCTGAAGGTGTGGACGCGGTTGAGCTGCAGCTGCGTGACCCAGCGATGCGAGGTGTAGTAGGCCGCGCGGATGCTCATCAGCACGCCCCAGCCGTGGGTGTTCGAATAACCGCGCCCTTCGGCGGCGGCCTCGGTATCGAAGTAGCGATAGGGGCCCACGCCCGCGGACAGCACGAAGCGGCGCTGGGCGAGCGGCAGTTGCCCCCAGAACTGCACGGACTGGCCGTCGCGGTGATGGCCCGGCAGGTGGCCTTCGTTGTACCAGGTGAAGCTGGCGGCGGCGTACTTGCCGAGGCTTTCGCGGTAGTCGAGCGCCCAGGCGGTGGTGTGCGTGCCGGTGCCGTAGAGCGGGCCGGCGAACAGGGCGAATTCCTGTGCCTGGGCCGGCGTGGTGTGGAGGGCTGCCGCGCCGAGCAGGGACGCGATCAGGGTCGCGCGTGGCAGCCGTGGAACAGGAAAGGCGGGGAGGGGCGAGCGGACCGGCACGGGATTGTTCCTGGGTTTGTCGATCGGGCGGCCATTGTGGCGCTTTTGTAAAAATGCTGGCGTGAAGCGGCGTCGCAGTTTGGCGACCGGGGATTACGACGGTAAGAAACGCGGGGCGGCGCCGGAAGCCGTCGAGCCGCGCCCGCGCGCGGCCCCGCCTGCGTTTGCGAGGGGCGGTGCGTGCTGGCGTCGCATGACGGGCGTAAACGGATGTAATGCAACGGATGTAAGGCGAGCGATGACGATCGGGGCCGGCGGGCCGCCGTCCGGGCCGGTTCGCGGTGCGCGATGCGCACGGCGGCGGTCGATGGTCTACCATCGCATCAGCGAGGACCGGCCGGCCGCTTCGCGGCCGTTGCCGGCGCGCTCCAAAACGGACAAGGAGATCCCATGCGAATCCTGCGTATCCTGAACACCGGCGTGCTGCTCGGCGCCTTCGTGGCGGTGGCCGCGCATGCCGAGACGGCGAAGCTGACGGCCAACCTGCAGCCCTCCAGCGAGGTGCCGCCGACGGCCACGAAGGGCTCGGGCAAGCTCGACGCGAGCTTCGACACGGCAACCCATACGCTGGTCTGGACCGTCAGCTACAGCGGTCTGACCGGCCCGGCGACCGCCGCGCACTTCCACGGCCCGGCTCCCGTCGGCCAGAACGCCGGCGTGCAGGTGCCGATCGCCAAGGATGCGCTGGAGAGCCCGATCAAGGGCTCGGCGGTGCTCAACGACCAGCAGGTCACCGAGCTGATGGCGGGCAAGTGGTACTTCAACGTCCATACCAAGGAGCACCCGTCCGGCGAGATTCGCGGGCAGGTCGAGCCCGCCAGCTGAACGCGCGTCGCGCGGGCGCGGCGCAGGCGCCGTTCCCGCGCACGGCCGATTCCCTGCCCAAGGAGGTTCGATGAGCTGGCAGTCCGAACTGGCTTGCTGGTTGCTGCGCCGACAGGTGCGGCCCAAGACGCTGTCGCCCGTGATCGACGTGCCGGGCACGCGCGCGCTGGCCGAGCGCCGGCGCCCGTTCCAGACGCGCGTGCCGGCCGGCTGGCAACTGCGCGAATGCTACGGCGCGGCCGACGCGCCGCGCGGCGAATGGCTGGAGCCCGTGAACGGGCGCGCCGCGCCGACCCTGCTGTACTTCCACGGCGGCGGTTATTACTTCTGCTCTCCCACCACGCATCGTCCCCTGGTCTTCGCGCTGACCGCGAAGGCCGGCGCGCGCTCGTTCTCGGTCGATTACCGGCTGGCGCCCGAGGCGCCGTTCCCGGCCGCCCACGAGGATGCGCTGGCCGCCTACGGCGCGCTGCTCGAGGCCGGTGTCGATCCGGCCACGATCGTGCTCGGCGGCGATTCGGCGGGCGGCGGCCTGGCGCTGGCGCTGCTGGTGGCTTTGCGCGATCGCGGCGCGCCGCTGCCGGCCGGGGCGGTGCTGTTCTCCCCCTGGACCGACCTGGCCGCCACCGGCGAGACGCTGCGCAGCAACGACGGCGCCGACCCGATGTTCGCCGGCGCCGCGCTGGGTCGCGCCGCGCGCCTCTACATCGGCGACGCGAGCCCGACCGATCCCTATGTATCGCCGCTCTATGCCGATCCGGCGGGCTTGCCGCCGCTGCTGATCCAGGCCGGCAGCACCGAGGTGCTGCTCGACGATTCGCGTCGCTTCGCCGAGCGGGCCCGCGCGGCCGGCGTCGAGGTGGACCTGCAGGTCTGGCCGCGCATGCCGCACGTCTGGCAGATGGCGGTGCCCTTCATGCCCGAGGCGCGCCGCGCGCTGGACGATGCCGCGGCCTTCGTGCGGGGCGCGGCGGCGCCGCCGCGCGAGGCTCAGGTGGCGATCGCCTGATAGGCGGCCTCGACGGGCGCCGTGCCGTATTTGCGCTCGAGCCGGCGCACCGCGAAGTGGCCGTGCGCGGCCTGCTGGAAGTGGTCGATGAACAGCGTGTTGACGGTGGCGCCGAGCACCGCGCCGAGCGCCGGGATCGACTTGGCGGCGATCTGCTCGGTCACCTGCGCCGAGAAGCGCGAGGCGATCGACTGCACCAGCCGCAACAGGGCCGCCGAGCCATGCGTGGCGAAACCCTTCGAGGCGATCTCGGACGAAGCCTTCGATACCGCCTGCGCGAGCGCGCCGCGCAGCACGAAGTAGCCGAAATCGGCATCGCGCTCCGCCTCGCCGTCGCCCGATTGCCTGCCCGCGTTGGCGAACCCGCCGCCCATGCCGAGCACGGCCAGGCATTGCAGCTGGGCGTCGATCGAGGACAGGTCCTCGCCCTCGCTGCGCGCGATATCGCAGATCGAGCGGAACATCAGGGTGGTGGTGACCGGCAGCTCGACAGGCAGCGCGAACAGGCCGAAGGCGCCGCCCGCCGCGCCGGTGGTGGCCACCGCGAGCTTGTGCAGGAAATTGCTGGGCTTGTCGGGCGTCTCGCCCGCGCTGGCTACGCCGCCGGACTTGCCGAGCGTGCGCAGCGCCAGGTGCAGGCACTTGCGCAGCGCGATCTCGGTGGCGTCGTTGATCTTGTCGGTGGCGAAGCCGGGCAGCCTGGCGATCATCTTCTCGATCGGCGCGCCCACCACGCTGGTCAGCTTCATCGTCAGGGACGGGCTTTCGAGCGCCAGCTTGGCGCGCCGCAAGGTGTCCAGGTCCTCGGGCGACAGGGTGGCGCCGACGGCGCCTGAAATGGGTTCCATATCTCTCCCATGAAGCAGGTCAGGCAAGACGCCATCGGCGTAGCCTACCCGTGCATGCTACTATCTCGCAATCGTTGACTCGTCAAACGTTGCGCGATCAAAAGATGGCCGTCCATACCCGAGCCCACCATTCGAGTGGGCAAGTCCTGCCGTTTCGTGAATCCCTGTTGGCAATGCTGGGCATTTCCTTCGTCACGATGCTGGTCGCCTTCGACCAGACCGTGGTCGGCACCGCCTTGCCGACCATCGTGGCCGAGCTGCGCGGCTTCGATCTCTACGCCTGGGTCGCGACCTCCTACCTGTTGACCTCGGTGATCACCGTGCCGATCTTCGGCCGGCTGGGCGACTATTACGGCCGCAAGCCCTTCGTGATCGCCTCGATCGTGGTGTTCACGGCCGCCTCGGCGCTGTGCGGGATGGCGGGCAGCATGAGCTTCCTGGTGGCCGCGCGGGTGCTGCAGGGCATCGGCGGCGGGATGCTGGTGGGCACCGCCTTCGCCTGCGTGCCCGACCTGTTCCCCGATTCGGTGGTGCGCCTGCGCTGGCAGGTGCTGATGAGCACCGCCTTCGGCATCGCCAACGCGATCGGCCCCTCGCTGGGCGGCTTCCTCACGCAGTTCTGGGGCTGGCGCTCGGTGTTCTACGTGAACCTGCCGTGCGGGCTGCTCTCGCTGTTCTTCGTGATCCGCTACCTGCCGCACCTGCGCCATGCCAAGCACGAGGGCAAGATGCGCCTGGACTGGCCCGGCGCGCTGCTGATCGCGGTGGCGCTCGGCGCGCTGCAGTTGTTCGTCGAATGGCTGCCCAAGCGCGGGCTGCTGGGCTGGCCGGCGCTGCTGCTGTTGATCGCGGTGCTCGCGGGCCTGGCGCTGTGGCGCTGGGAAAAGCGCATCCCGCATGCGCTGCTGCCCACCGACATGTTCGCCAACCGGTCGCTCGCGATGCTGTTCTCGCTGGCGGTCCTGGCCGGCTTCTCGATGTTCTCGCTGCTGTTCTTCGCGCCGCTGCTGTTCCAGGGCGGCTTCGGCATGTCGCCCAAGGCGGCCGGCGTGGTGATCACGCCGCTGGTGGTGTTCATCACCATCGGCAGCATCCTGAACGGGCGCATCGTGACGCGCATCCCCAGCCCGAACGCGATGCTGCCGACCGGCTTCGCGCTGCTGGCGCTGGCCTGCGCGGGCATCGCGCTGTCCTCGCACGGCACGCCCCAGGCGGTGCTGCTGGCGGTGATGGTGGCCGGCGGCATCGGCCTGGGCTTCGTGCTGCCGAACCTGACCGTGTTCGCCCAGCAGACCGCCGGCCGCGAGCACCTGGGCATCGCCACCGCGCTGCTGCAGTCGCTGCGCATGGTTGGCGGTATGATCGGCACGGCGCTGACCGGCACCCTGGTCAACCAGATGTACGCCGGCGGCGTGCGCGAGGCGCTGGGCGGCGATCGCGCGCTGCAGTGGTTCGCGCGCCTGTCCGATCCGCAGATCCTGATCGACCGCGAGGCGCAGGCGCGCGTGGTGGCCGAGCTCACCCAGCAGGGCCATCCCGGCGCGCAGTTGCTGGAGGCGGCGCGCGCCTCGCTGGTCGGCGCGATCCATCTCGGCATCGCGATCGGCGCGCTGGTGGCGGTGATCGCGGTCTGGCAGAGCCGGCGCGTGCCGCCGATCCGCCTGCGCAGCAAGATCGAGCCCGCCGTGGTCGCCGAATGAGCGGCGCGGCCGGCCCGCAAGCCGGGCTTCAGCCCGGGTTCCGACCCGGGGTTTCATTGTCATCGTCGTTCTGAATCATGGAAGCACAAGACCGCGTCGCGATCCTTCAACAATTCGGGCGCACCTATCGCGCGTTCCTTTCCGCCTTCGAGTCGCACGTGGGCCAGCCGATGCCGCGCTGGCGCATCCTGCTCGCGCTCCACAACGAGAACGGCACCGCCTCGCAGAAGCGGCTGGTCGAGCTGGTGCGCACCGATCCGGGCGCGCTGACGCGGCAGTTGAAATCGATGGAGGCGCTCGGCTGGATCGCGCGCGCGCCCGATCCGCGCGACAACCGCGTCACCAACGTGACGCTGACGGGCGAGGGCCGCGCGGCCTTCGACGCCTGCATGCCGCGGCGTACCGCGTTTCTCGACGAGACCATGTCGGCGCTGCCCGACGAGGCGCTCAATGCGCTGTCGGGCGCGCTCGCGCTGCTGGAGGCGCGCATCGCCGAGGTCGGCGCGGCGCCGGCCGAGGAGCCGGCCGGGATCGACCGCAACCGTTCGGCGGCCTGAGCGCGAGCCGCCCGGGCGGGCGGCGGAATGGCGATGGGAGAAAGGGGCGGCGGGCGCCGCGAGGCGCGCCGCCGCCTTGGCGTTTACAGCTCGATGCGAGTGCCGAGCAGGGCCAGGAACTGCGCGAGCCAGGCCGGATGCGCGGGCCAGGCCGGCGCGGTGACGAAGGGCGCGTCGGTGACGGCCGCGTCGACCGGGATATCGGCGTATTCGCCGCCGGCCAGCCTGACCTCGGGCGCGCAGGCCGGGTAGGCCGAGATCTTCTTGCCGCGGATCACGTCGGCGGCGGCCAGCAACTGCGCGGCATGGCAGATCGCCGCGACCGGCTTGCCGGCCTCGACGAAGGCGCGCACCAGCGCGATCACCTTGGGATCGAGACGCAGGTATTCCGGCGCGCGTCCGCCGGCGATCGCGATCGCGTCGTAGCGCGCCACGTCGACCTCGTCGAAGCTCGCGTTCAGCGCGAACAGGTGGCCGGGCTTCTCGGTGTAGGTCTGGTCGCCCTCGAAATCGTGGATCGCCGTCTTGATCTTGTCGCCGGCGCGCTTGCCGGGGCAGACCGCATGCACGGTGTGGCCCACCGCCTGCAGTGCCTGGAACGGCACCATGGTCTCGTAGTCTTCGGCGAAATCGCCGGTCAGGAAGAGGATCTGCTTGGCTGCCATCATCTGCTCCGCGGGTTGAAGACGGGAGCGGGCAGTGTACGCCTCGCGCCGGTTCCGCGTCGTGACGGGCGGCGGCGCGGCGCGGGCGAGGGCGCATGCAAGGCGGCGGGCGGCCCGCTTCATGCCGCGAAGCCTCGCGACACGAAGGCGCCGGGCCGCCGCCGGGAAGCTCCGGCGGGCGCCGGCCTCAGAAGTACGTCTCGATCACCTCGGTGACGCGGTAGTCGCCATCCACCACCAGGATCTGCCGCCACTTGTCGAAGGTCAGGCAGGGATGCGAGATGTCGAAGGCGACCATGTCGCCGACCTTCACGTCCGCGCCCGGCGCGATCTTCAGGTAGGCGTGCTGGTCCATCATGCCGGTCACCTCCCAGCCGTCGGCCGGCGTCACCGTGCGCGGCGCGGCCGCGCTGCCCGGGCGGAAATGCCGGGCGGGTTCCGGGTAGCCGGCGTCGAAGGCCGCGTCGCGCTTGCCGAGCGCGACGATGGCGCGATCGGGCTCGGGGATCGACTGCACGTAGGCCCACAGCTGCAGCGCCGGCTTGAGCGCCTCGCCCATGCGCTTGGCGACCGGGTTGCGCGCGAGGATGTCGTTCTGCGCCTTGCGATAGATGCCGACGTCGTGCGTCAGGTAGCAGCCGGGGCGCAACACCACCTCGATCACGCCCTCGGCGCGCGCCTGCGAGAACTCGTCGGCGACCACGTCGTACCAGGCCGAGCCGGCGCCCGACAAAATTGCCGGCGTGCGCGAGAAGCGGCCCTCGGCGGCGAACTGGCGCGCCAGCGCGACCGTGTCCTTGAGGAAGGCGCGCACCTCGCCCTCTTCCTTCAGCACCCCTTCGTAGACCTCGATGCCGGCCAGCCTGATCACGTCCGCGTGGCGCGCGATGGCCTCCAGCACGGCGGCGCGCTGCGCGGCATCGCGCACGCCGGTGCGCCCGCCCGGCACGCCGAGCTCGAGCAGCACCTGCAGCGTGCGCCCGGCGGCGGCGAAGAAGCTGCCGAGCTGCTCGACGTTGTCGGCCGAGTCGACCAGGCAGAAGAATTCGAATTCGGGATCGGACAGCAGCTCGGCGACGATCGCCATGTTGTGCTTGCCGACCAGCTGGTTGGCCAGCAGCACGCGGCGGATCCCGCCCTGGTAGGCGGCGCGGGTCTGGTGCGCGGTGGCCAGCGTGATGCCCCAGGCGCCGGTCTCGATCTGGCGGCGGAACAACTGCGGCGCCATGGTGGTCTTGCCGTGCGGCGCGAGCTGCACGCCGTATTCGGCGACGAAGGCCTGCATCCACTTGAGGTTGTGCTCGACCCGGTCGGCATACAGCACCGCCGCGGGCAGGCTGACGTCCTCGTCGAGCAGGTTCCAGTCCAGGCGGCCCGCGTCCGACAAGGGCACGCTCGCGCTCGGCACCCGGCCGAGTCCCTTGCCGCTCGGCTCGATCGCCGCCTCCTGATAGTTTGTAACTTTCATCGTGGGATGCTCCATCGTCTCGTCGTGTTTGTAGCGAAGTTGACGGCAGGATAGTACAGAAAGTAGCATCCGCCCGGTGATGTTATTTATTAACACGAGCCGTCCCCACGATTGATCCGATGAATCCCGCCGCCTCCGATCTCGCTTCCCCCGCCGAGCCGCTCGACGCGGCGGGCCAGCCGGTGCCCGCCACCGCCCAGCTCGGCTTCGACATCGTGTCGCGCATCGCCGAATGCGCGCCGGCGCTGCGCGATGCCGAACGCAAGGTGGCCTCGCGGATCCTCGACGACCTGGCCGCGGCCGCCCATGCCAGCATCGGCGAGATCGCCGCGCAGGCCGAGGTCAGCGTCGCCACCGTGACGCGCTTCGCCAAGGCGGTGGGCTGCCGCGACGTGCGCGAGCTGAAGCTGCGGCTGGCCCAGGCGGCCGCGGTCGGCGAGCGTTTCCTGGCGCCCGCGGCCGGCTTGCCGGGCGACGCGGCCAGCGCCTCGCGCGTCTACGAGGACGTGCGCGCCACGCTCGAGCAGCACCACGCGCTGCTGCGGCAGACCGCGTTCGAGGCGCCGGCCGCGGCGCTGGCCGGCGCACGCATGATCTACGTCTATGGCCAGGGCGGCGGCTCGACGGCGCTGGCCGACGAGCTGCGCTTCCGGCTGGTGCGCTTCGGCCGCCCGGTGGCGAGCTACCAGGACGCGCTCTTGCAGCGGATGGTGGCCAGCACCATGGGCGAGGATTGCGTGCTGGTGGCGCTGTCGGTGACGGGGCGCGTGCCCGAGTTGCTGGAGAGCTGCGCGCTGGCCAAGCGCTACGGCGCGCGCGTGATCGCGCTGACCGCGCCGGCCTCGCCGCTCGCGCGACTGGCCGACGACCTGATCCCGGTGGTCGCCTTCGAGACCGATTTCATCTTCAAGCCCTCGACCTCGCGCTACGCGCTGATGATGGCGCTCGACGTGCTGGTCACCGAGGTCGCGCTGCGGCTCGGCGACACCTGCCGCGAGACGCTGCGCCGCGTGAAGCACGCGCTCGACCAGCACCGCGGCGGCGGTGAACGACAACCCATCGGAGACTGACATGCATTCCCATCCCGAAGCGGCCGATACGCTGATCGTCGGCGCGCTGCTGATCGACGGCACGGGCGCCGCGCCCGTCCAGCGCGATGTCGCGATCCGCGGCGAGCGCATCGTCGCGGTCGGCAACCTGTCGAACTGGCTGGCCGAGGCGGTGATCGAGGCCGACGGCCTGGTGCTCGCGCCCGGCTTCATCGACGTGCACACGCACGACGACACGCACGTGATCCGCGCGCCCCAGATGCTGCCGAAGATCTCGCAGGGCGTGACCACGGTGGTGGTCGGCAACTGCGGGATCAGCGCCTCGCCGGTGACGCTGCGCGGCGAGCCGCCCGATCCGATGAACCTGCTCGGCGATCGCGAGGCGTTTCGCTACCCGAGCTTCGCGGCCTATGTCGAGGCGGTTGGCGCGGCCCAGCCTGCCGTCAACGTGGCGGCCCTGGTCGGCCACACGGCGCTGCGCAACAACCAGATGGACCGGCTCGATCGTGCCGCCAGCGGCGAGGAGATCGCCGCGATGCGCGCGCAGCTCGAGGAGGCGCTCGACAACGGCGCGCTCGGGCTCAGCTCGGGGCTCGCCTATGGTTCCGCGTTCGCGGCGCCGGTGGAGGAGGTGATGGCGCTGGCCGAGCCGCTGGCGAAGGCCGGCGCGCTCTACACCACCCACATGCGCACCGAGTTCGACGCGATCCTGGACGCGATGGAGGAGGCCTACCGGGTCGGCCGCCATGCGCGCGTGCCGGTGGTGATCTCGCACCTGAAATGCGCCGGCCCGTCGAACTGGGGGCGCAGCGCCGAGGTGCTCGATTCGCTGGAGCGCGCGCGGCGCATCCAGCCGGTCGGCTGCGATTGCTACCCCTACAGCCGCAGCTCCTCGACGCTCGACCTGAAGCAGGTGACGGGCGATATCGAGATCACCATCACCTGGTCCGAGCGGCATCCCGAGATGGCCGGCAAGAAGATCGCCGCGATCGCGGCCGAGTGGGGCGTGAGCGAGCAGGAGGCGGGGCGCCGCCTGCAGCCGGCCGGCGCGGTCTATCACAACATGTCCGAGGACGACGTGCGCCGGATCCTCTCGCACCCGGCCACCATGGTCGGCTCGGACGGCCTGCCCAACGATCCGCTGCCGCATCCGCGCCTCTGGGGCGCGTTCCCGCGCGTGCTCGGCCATTACGCGCGCGACGAGCAGCTGCTGCCGCTGGAGGAAGCGGTGCGCAAGATGAGTTCGTTGACGGCGCGGCGCCTGGGCCTCGACGGGCGCGGCGAGGTGCAGGTCGGCTACCAGGCCGACCTGGTGCTGTTCGATCCCGCCACGGTGATCGACCTGGCCTCGTTCGAGCAGCCGCAGCAGGCCGCGCGCGGGATCCACGCGGTGTGGGTCAACGGCGCGCTGTCCTATCGCGACGGCGCCAGCACCGGCGCGCGCGCGGGCCGCTTCGTGCCGCGCGGCACGCGCCGCGCCGAGGATGCGGCGTTCTGAGCATCGATTGTCCGGCGGGGCTGCCAGGCCCGGCCGAAACCGCAACTGCCGGCGCCTTCGCGGCGCCGCGCGAACCGGCCGCGTCGCGCTGACGGCGCGGCCCGAACCAGCAAACCGAAGGAGAAAGCGATGAAGCGTTACGGAGTGGGCGAAGCGAAGGGAACGGGCGGCCAGGTGATGCCGTTCGCGCGGGCGGTCGAGGCCGACGGCTGGCTGTATGTGTCGGGCCAGACGCCGATGGTGAACGGCGAGGTGGTCGAGGGCGGCATCGTCACGCAATCGAAGCAGACCATCGAGAACGTGATCGCGATCCTCAAGGAAGCCGGCTACGGCCTGGAGCACGTGGTGCGCTGCGGCGTCTGGCTCGACGACGCGCGCGACTTCGCCTCGTTCAACAAGGTGTTCGTCTCGTACTTCGGCGAACATCCGCCGGCGCGGGCCTGCGTGCAGTCGAGCATGGTGATCGACTGCAAGGTCGAGGTGGACTGCATCGCCTACAAGCCGCCGGTCAAGTGAGCGGGCGGGCCGGGCCCTGAGGGCCCTGCCGGATGACATGCGACGCGGCAGCGGGAGCCTGGGGGCTCGCGCTGCCGCGTTGGTCGTTTACGGTGCCGTTGCCGGCGCTTGCGCTCCGGCGGGCGGGATCACTGCCGCGCGGTGCGCGCGTTGTCCGGCATCGGCTGGTTGAAGTTGGTGCGGAACGGATTGATGTCGAGCCCGCCGCGCCGCGTGTAGCGCGCGTAGACGGCCAGCTTCACGGGCCGGCATTCGCGCAGGATGTCGACGAAGATGCGCTCGACGCATTGCTCGTGGAAGCCGGTGTGGTTGCGAAACGAGATCAGGTAGCGCAGCAGCCCGGCCTGGTCGATCTGCGGACCGACGTAGTGGATCTGCACGCTGCCCCAGTCGGGCTGGCCGGTGACGGGACAGTTCGACTTCAGCAGGTCCGACACCAGGGTCTCCTCGACCGGCGACTCCTCGTGCGCGGCGCTCAGCAGCGAGGGATCGGGATGGTAGATGTCGGTGTCGAGGTCGAGGCGGTCGAGCGGGATGCCGTCGAGTTCGTCGAGCCTGAGCTTGCGGAACTCGGCCGGCGAGGCCAGTTGCACGGCCACGCTCGCGCCGCAGGCCGCGGATACGTCGCGCTTGAGCGCGTCGCGCACGGCCTCGAGCGAGTCGAAGGCGGTCTGCGCGAACGAGCCCAGGTACAGCTTGAAGGACTTCGATTCGACGATGTTGGGCGAATCGGCCGGCACCAGGAAGGTCGCCACCGCGATCTGCGGCTTGCCGCGCCGGTTCAGCCAGGACAGCTCGTAGGCGTTCCAGATGTCGGTGCCGAAGAAGGGCAGGGCGGCGCCGATGCCGATCTGCTCGCGCGCGCCGGCGCGCGGGATCGGGAACAGCAGGGCCGCGTCGTAGTCGGTGGTGTAGGCGGTGGCCTTGCCGAGCGGGGAATGTTCGGGTGTCATCGATCGTGTCTCCGTGGTCAGGCCAGGAACAGCCGGTAGGCCGGGTTCGCGGTCTCTTCGTGGAACGGGTAGCCGAGCGCGTCGAGGAAGGCGTCGAAGCCGGCGTGGTCGGCGGCCGGCACCTGCAGGCCCACCAGGATCGAGCTGTAGTCGGCGCCCTGGTTGCGGTAGTGGAACAGGCTGATGTTCCAGTCGGGGCCCATCGAGGACAGGAACTTCATCAGCGCGCCGGGGCGCTCCGGGAACACGAAGCGGAACAGCCGCTCCTCGCGCGAGAGCGGCGAGCGGCCGCCCACCATGTAGCGGATATGGTCCTTCGAGAGCTCGTCGCCGGTCAGGTCGACGGTCTGGAAGCCGTGCGCCTCGAAATTCGCGGCGATCTCGGCCGATTCCTCGCGGCGGCGGATCTGCACGCCGACGAAGATGTGCGCCGAGCGCTCGTCGGCGATCCGGTAGTTGAACTCGGTCACGTTGCGCTCGCCCACCAGCTCGCAGAAGCGCCGGAAGCTGCCGCGCGCCTCGGGGATGGTCACCGCGAACACCGCCTCGCGCGCCTCGCCCACCTCGGCGCGTTCGGCCACGAAGCGCATCCGGTCGAAATTCATGTTGGCGCCCGAGGTGATCGCGATCAGCGTCTGGCCCTCGATGCGCTCGCGCTCGGCATAGCGCTTGGCGCCGGCCACGGCCAGCGCGCCGGCCGGCTCGAGCAGGCTGCGCGTGTCCTGGAACACGTCCTTGATCGCCGCGCACAGCGCGTCGGTATCGACCGTGATCACGCCGTCGAGCAGCTCGCTGCAGAGCCGGAAGGTTTCGCCGCCGACCAGCTTGACCGCCGTGCCGTCGGAGAACAGGCCGACCTCGCTCAGGGTGACGCGCTCGCCGGCCTCGATCGATTGCGCCATCGCGCAGGAGTCGTCGGTCTGCACGCCGATCACGCGGATCTCGGGGCGCACCGCCTTCACGTAGGCGGCTACGCCCGCCGCCAGCCCGCCGCCGCCGATCGGCACGAAGATCGCGTGGATCGGGCCCTGGTGCTGGCGCAGCACCTCCATCGCCACGGTGCCCTGGCCGGCGATCACGTCGGGATCGTCGAAGGGGTGGACGAAGGTGAGTTCGCGCTGTTCCTGCACCTTCAATGCGTGGGCATAGGCATCGCTATAGGATTCGCCGGCCTGGATCACCTCGACGGTCGGCCCGCCATGGGCGCGCACCGCGTCCACCTTCACCTGCGGGGTGGTGACCGGCACCACGATCACCGCCTTCACGCCGAGTCGGGCCGCCGAGAAGGCCACGCCCTGGGCGTGGTTGCCGGCCGAGGCGGTGATCACGCCGCGCGCCAGCGCGTCGGCCGAGAGGTGGGCCATGCGGTTGTAGGCGCCGCGCAGCTTGAACGAGAACACCGGCTGGTTGTCCTCGCGCTTGAGGAACACCGGGTTGCGCACGCGCGCGGACAGGTTGCGCGCCGGTTCCAGCGCGGTTTCGACCGCCACGTCGTAGACGCGCGCGGTGAGGATCTTCTTGAGGTAGTCGTGAGCAGCCATGACGGTCGCGCGGGTATCGGCCGGCGCGCCAGATAAGCGGGGAAAACCGCGATTCTAGCGCCAACCCCGCCCCGGCGGGCCTGCGCGAGCGGTGACCGACCGGACGGACGGGGAATTCCCGCCCGGCGGCGTTTCACGGGCCTGCCCGCCGGATCCGGGCGTCCACGCCGGCGCCGATCATGAGTTAGAATCCCGATTTGAATCAAGGATCGGAAGATGCAACGGCAATTTCGGACCGCCCACGTGAAGCCATCCCCGCGCGCAGCTTGTCCCGCGGCGGTTCGGCACGCGCACTGCGCGCGATCGTGCTGAGGGCTCCGAACGCCGCCAGGCGGCCGTGTCGACCGGACGTGGCGCGTACATGCGCATGCCGGTCCCGCGCCAAGCCGCGCGCCTGGTAACAGAAGATTTTCCCCAGATTCGCGCACCACGCGCATGCTGGTGTCGTGCCTTCGATGCGCACGGCCGCCGGCCCTCCGAACCGTCCGAACATGAACGCACCACAAGTTTTCGATCCGCATGGCGCGGCAGCCGCCGTCGCAGCCGACCTCGCCCCGCGCCTGCGCGAAATCCCGTACAACTACACCTCGTTCTCCGACCGCGAAATCGTGATTCGCCTGCTCGGCGAGGAGGCCTGGGCCGCGCTCGACGAGCTGCGCGGCGAGCGCCGCACCGGCCGATCGGCCCGGATGCTGTACGAGGTGCTGGGCGACATCTGGGTGGTGCGTCGCAATCCCTACCTGCAGGACGACCTGCTCGACAACCCGAAGCGCCGCCAGATGCTGATCGACGCGCTGAGCCACCGGCTCGCGGAGATCGACAAGCGCCGCCAGGCCGACCTTTCCGAGCACGGCGACGAGCCGGGCCGCGAGCGTGCCTCGCGGGTGGCGATGCTGACGGTGGCCGCGCGTGGCGCGGTGGACGCCTTCGCGCGCGAATTCGAGCAGATGGCCGAGCTGCGCCGGCGTGCCACCAAGGCGCTGGGCCGCTGCACGCAGAAGGACAACATCCGCTTCGACGGCCTGGCGCGCGTCTCGCACGTCACCGACGCCACCGACTGGCGCGTCGAGTACCCGTTCGTGATCCTCACGCCCGATACCGAGGCCGAGATCGCCGGCCTGATCAAGGCCTGCTTCGAGCTCGGCCTGACCGTGATCCCGCGCGGCGGCGGCACCGGCTACACGGGCGGCGCGGTGCCGCTCACGCCGTTCTCGGCCGTGATCAACACCGAGAAGCTGGAACAGCTCGGCGCGGTCGAGCTGACCGAGCTGCCGGGCGTCGCGCACAAGGTGCCGACCATCTTCTCGGGCGCGGGCGTGGTCACGCGCCGCGTGACGGAGGCGGCCGAGGCCGCCGGCTACGTGTTCGCGGTCGACCCGACCTCGCTGGACGCCTCCTGCATCGGCGGCAACGTGGCGATGAACGCGGGCGGCAAGAAGGCCGTGCTGTGGGGCACCGCGCTCGACAACCTGGCCTGGTGGCGGATGGTCGACCCGGACGGCAACTGGCTGGAAGTCACGCGCCACGACCACAATCAGGGCAAGATCCACGACATCGCGGTGGCGCGCTTCGAGCTGAAGTGGTTCGACGGCGCCCACGCGCCGGGCGAGAAGCTGATCAAAAGCGAGATGCTCGAGATCGAGGGCAAGCGCTTCCGCAAGGAAGGGCTCGGCAAGGACGTCACCGACAAGTTCCTGGCCGGCCTGCCGGGCGTGCAGAAGGAAGGCTGCGACGGGCTGATCACCTCGGCGCGCTGGGTGCTGCACAAGATGCCGGCGCACACGCGCACCGTCTGCCTGGAGTTCTTCGGCCAGGCGCGCGAGGCGATCCCGAGCATCGTCGAGATCAAGGACTACCTGTTCGAGACCTCGAAGCAGGGCGGCGCGATCCTGGCGGGCCTGGAGCACCTCGACGAGCGCTACCTGCGCGCGGTCGGCTATGCCACCAAGAGCAAGCGCAACGCCTTCCCCAAGATGGTGCTGATCGGCGACATCGTCGGCGACGATGCCGACGCGGTGGCGGCCGCCACCTCGGAAGTGATCCGCATGGCCAACGGCAAGAGCGGCGAGGGTTTCGTCGCGGTCAGCGCCGAGGCCCGCAAGCGCTTCTGGCTGGATCGCAGCCGCACCGCGGCGATCGCGAAGCACACCAACGCCTTCAAGATCAACGAAGACGTGGTGATCCCGCTGAACCGGATGGGCGAGTACACCGACGCGATCGAGCGCATCAACATCGAGCTGTCGCTGAAGAACAAGCTGCAGCTGGTGGATGCGCTGGAGGCCTTCTTCCGCACCGGCGAGCTGCCGCTCGGCAAGAGCGACGACGCCAACGAGATTCCCAGCGCCGAGCTGCTGGAGGATCGCGTGCAGCACGCGCTGGAGCTGCTCAAGCAGGTGCGCGCGCGCTGGGAGTTCCTGCGCGACCGGCTCGACATGCCGCTGCGCGAGGCCCAGCACTACCTGGTCCAGCTCGGCTACGAGAAGCTCGCGGCCAACTTCGCGGCGCGCGCCGACGCGCAGCCCGAGGCCAACGTGTTCCACATCACCCAGGACCGCACGGTGCGCGTGTCGTGGAAGCAGGAACTGCGTGCCGAGCTGCGCAACATCTTCAACGGCGGCGCCTTCAAGCCGATCCTCGACGAGGCGCAGGCGATCCACAAGCGCGTGCTGCGCGGCCGCGTGTTCGTCGCGCTGCACATGCACGCCGGCGACGGCAACGTCCACACCAACCTGCCGGTCAACTCCGACAACTACGAGATGCTGCAGGACGCGCATGCCGCGGTGGCGCGCATCATGCAGGTGGCGCGTTCGCTGGACGGCGTGATCTCCGGCGAGCACGGCATCGGCATCACCAAGCTGGAGTTCCTGACCGACGAGGAGCTGCGCGAATTCCGCGCCTACAAGCAGCGCGTCGATCCGAACGGCCGCTTCAACAAGGGCAAGCTGCTGGAAGGCGCCGACCTGCGCAACGCCTACACGCCCAGCTTCGGGCTGATGGGCTACGAGTCGCTGATCATGCAGCAGTCCGACATCGGCGCGATCGCCGATTCGGTCAAGGACTGCCTGCGCTGCGGCAAGTGCAAGCCGGTCTGCGCGACCCACGTGCCGCGCGCCAACCTGCTCTACAGCCCGCGCAACAAGATCCTCGCCACCTCGCTGCTGGTGGAGGCCTTCCTGTACGAGGAGCAGACGCGCCGCGGCGTGTCGATCAAGCACTGGGACGAGTTCAACGACGTGGCCGACCACTGCACGGTCTGCCACAAGTGCGCCACGCCCTGCCCGGTGAAGATCGACTTCGGCGACGTGACCATGAACATGCGCAACCTGCTGCGCAAGATGGGCAAGAAGAAGTTCAATCCGGGCCAGGCGGCCGGCATGTTCTTCCTCAATGCCACCAATCCGCAGACCATCAATGCCGCGCGCGGCGTGATGATGGGCGTCGGCTACAAGGCGCAGCGCCTGGCCCACGACATGCTCAAGAAGGTCACGAAGAAGCAGACCGCGCGCCCACCCGCCACCACCGGCAAGCCGCCGGTGGTCGAGCAGGTGATCCACTTCGTGAACAAGAAGATGCCGGGCAACCTGCCGAAGAAGACGGCGCGCGCGCTGCTCGACATCGAGGACAACAAGATCGTGCCGATCATCCGCAACCCGAAGACCACCAGCGTGGATTCGGAAGCGGTGTTCTACTTCCCGGGTTGCGGCTCGGAGCGGCTGTTCTCGCAGGTCGGCCTGGCCACCCAGGCGATGCTGTGGGAGGCCGGGGTGCAGACCGTGCTGCCGCCGGGCTACCTGTGCTGCGGTTATCCGCAGCGCGGCTCGGGCCAGTACGACAAGGCCGAGCAGATCGTCACCGACAACCGCGTGCTGTTCCATCGCGTCGCGAACACGCTGAACTACCTCGACATCAAGACGGTGGTGGTGTCCTGCGGCACCTGCTACGACCAGCTCGCCGGCTATGAATTCGAGAAGATCTTCCCGGGCTGCCGGATCATCGACATCCACGAGTTCCTGCTCGAGAAGGGCATGAAGCTGGAAGGCGTGGCGGGCACGCGCTACATGTACCACGATCCCTGCCACACGCCGATCAAGACCATGGACCCGGTCAAGCTCGTCAACGAGCTGATGGGCGCCGAGAAGGACGGCTACCAGATCACCAAGAACGACCGCTGCTGCGGCGAGTCGGGCACGCTGGCGGTCACGCGGCCGGACGTCTCGACCCAGATCCGCTTCCGCAAGGAGGAGGAGATCCGCAAGGGCGCGGCGCGCCTGCGCAACATCCCGGTGGTGTCGGGCGATGGCGCCAGCGGCGCGGGCGAGGCCGAGGTGAAGATCCTGACCAGCTGCCCGTCCTGCCTGCAGGGCCTGTCGCGCTACAACGAGGATGCCAACATCGAGGCCGACTACATCGTCGTCGAGATCGCGCGCAACGTGCTCGGCGAGAACTGGATGGCCGACTACGTGGCCCGCGCCAACAACGGCGGGATCGAACGGGTCCTGGTGTAAAGTCGGGGCGTTCCCCTCTGCAAGGAACTGACGATGGATTGCGTATTCTGCCGCGAGGACGGCGGCGAACTGCTCTGGAAGGACGAGCGGCTGCGGGTGGTGCTGGCGAGCGGCGAAACCGATTACCCGGGCTTCTGCCGGGTGATCTGGCAGGCGCACGTGGCCGAGTTCACTGACTTGTCGCCGGCCGACCGCTCGCACCTGATGCTGGTGGTGGCGGCGGTCGAGCGCGCCGTGCGCCGCGTGATGCAGCCCGACAAGGTGAATCTGGCGAGCCTCGGCAACCAGGTGCCGCACGTCCACTGGCACGTGATTCCGCGCTTCTCCAACGATGCGCACTTTCCGCAGCCGATCTGGGCGCCGCGCCAGCGCTCGGTGTCCGAGCCGCTGCTGCGGCTGCGCGCGGCGCAGGCGAGCCTGCTGCACAATGCGGTGCACGAGGAAATCGAATTGATCCTGAACGAGAGGGATGCATGAGCGGCTTGACCCCGACCACGCCGATTCCATCCGGCGTGGTGGTGCACGCGGTGTCGCGCGTGCTCGAACTGCAGTACCCGAACGGCGAGAGCTATCGCGTCCCGTTCGAGCTGATGCGCGTCTATTCGCCGTCCGCCGAGGTGCGCGGCCATGGCCCCGGCCAGGAGACGCTGCAGACCGGCAAGCGCGAGGTGTCGATCACCGCGCTCGAGGGCGTCGGCAACTACGCCTTGCAGCCGACCTTCTCGGACGGCCACTCGACCGGCATCTATTCGTGGGACCTGCTGTATGAGCTCGCGACGCGCCAGGATGCGCTCTGGCGCGACTATTTCGACAGATTGCAGGCGGCCGGCGTCGAGCGCGACGCGCCGATGCCCGGGGCGGGCGCCCCGCGCGGCCACTGCCACTGATTGACCACCGACTGAACCGACGGCGCCCCATCCGGCGCCGTCTTGCCATTTCCAGAGGATTCACGCGATGAGCAAAACCCACTTCGGTTTCGAGACTGTCGACGAGGGCGACAAGGCGAAAAAGGTGGCGGGGGTGTTCCACTCGGTCGCGAGCAACTACGACCTGATGAACGACCTGATGTCGGCCGGCATGCACCGGGCCTGGAAGGCCTTCACGATCGCCCAGGCGAACGTGCGCCCCGGCTACAAGGTGCTCGACCTCGCCGCCGGCACCGGCGACCTGACCAGGGCCTTCGCCAAGGCCGCCGGCCCGACCGGCGAGGTCTGGCATACCGACATCAACGAGTCGATGCTGCGGGTGGGGCGCGACCGCCTGCTCGACAAGGGCGTGGTGACGCCCTCGCTGCTCTGCGACGCCGAGAAGATCCCGTTCCCCGACAACTACTTCGACGTGGTGACGGTCGCCTTCGGGCTGCGCAACATGACCCGCAAGGACGCGGCGCTGGCCGAGATGCGCCGGGTCACCAAGCCGGGCGGCCGGGTGATGGTGCTCGAATTCTCGAAAGTGTGGGACCCGCTGAAGAAAGCCTACGACTTGTATTCTTTCAAAGTATTACCGTGGCTCGGGGATAAATTCGCGAAAGATGCCGACAGTTACCGGTATTTGGCCGAATCTATCCGCATGCACCCGGATCAGGACACCCTGAAGACGATGATGGAACTCGCTGGCCTCGACGCCGTCAAATATTACAATTTGTCAGGTGGCGTGGTAGCGTTACACCTCGGAACCAAGTATTAAGGGGTTCTTTCCATACAGTTGTCTTTCAATTTGGAGATGGTGATGTCTGATTCCCGTTCGTTCAACAACCGCAGCAAGCAGCCGAGGCCGTGGGCGCGACGGATCGGCACCCTGTTCATGGTCGGCCTGCTGACGGCCGGCACCTTCGCGTCGCTCGACGCCGAAGCCCGGCGGATGGGCGGCGGGCGCAGCGTCGGCCGCCAATCGCAGATGGTCCAGCAGCGCCAGGCCACGCCGCCGGCGCAGCAGCAGCCGATGCAGCAGGCGGCGCCGTCGCCGGCCCAGCGCGGCGCGCAGC
>NZ_VWWC01000105.1:0-26506 GCF_011753175.1 Burkholderia sp. Cy-637
CGGCGGCAGCGCCGAGGCGAGCGCCGCGCGCCCGGTCCACGGCGTCCGCGCGGCGGAGCCGGCCGGCTCGCCAGCCATCCCGGCAGCCGCCGCCAAGCCGGCCGCGCGCGCCGCGAATCTCTCGAATCCCGCCAGCGCCGCGATCGCCGACGAGATCAACGCGCGCATCGAGCGCATCGTCAACGAGACCGTGATGAACGAGCTCAGCGCGATGCGCGGCATGATGGAGGAGCAGTTCGCCGGCCTGGTATGGGGCGATCGCCAGCGCCGCAGCCCGCTGCACGGCGCGCTGACCAAGCGCCTGTTCTCGGCCGGCTTCTCGGCCCAGCTGGTGCGCACCGTGGTCGACAACCTGCCGGCCGAGCTGGCCGAGGGCAGCTTCGACGGCGCCTGCGACTGGGCCGAATCGGTGCTGGCCGGCAACCTGCCGGTGCTCGACAGCGAGGATGCGCTGATGGAGCGCGGCGGCGTGTTCGCGCTGATGGGCCCCACCGGGGTCGGCAAGACCACCACCACCGCCAAGCTCGCGGCGCGCTGCGTGATGCGCTTCGGCGCCAGCAAGGTGGCGCTGCTGACCACCGACAGCTACCGGATCGGCGGCCACGAGCAACTGCGCATCTTCGGCCGCATCCTCGGCGTGCCGGTGCACGCGGTGAAGGACGGCGGCGACCTGCAGCTCGCGCTCTCCGAGCTGCGCAACAAGCACATCGTGCTGATCGACACGATCGGCATGAGCCAGCGCGACCGTACCGTGTCCGACCAGATCGCCATGCTGCAGGGCGCCGACACGCCGGTGCAGCGCCTGCTGCTGCTCAACGCCACCAGCCACGGCGACACCCTCAACGAGGTGGTGCAGGCCTATCGCGGCGCGGGCCAGCCCGACCTGGCCGGCTGCATCCTGACCAAGCTCGACGAGGCCACCAACCTCGGCGGCGTGCTCGACACGGTGATCCGCTACCAACTGCCGGTGCACTACGTGTCGACCGGGCAGAAGGTGCCGGAGAACCTCTACGTGGCGACCCGCAAGTTCCTGCTCAAGAGCGCCTTCTGCGTGCCGCGCGACGGCTCGCCCTTCGTGCCGCACGACGACGAACTGCCCGGCATGCTGTCGGCCCTTGCCGGCCGCCCGGGCGCCGGACATCACGAGGTCTACTTTGGATAAGCACACCACCGATCAAGCCGAAGGGCTGCGGCGCCTGCTGGCCGGCCGCGCGACACGCATCGTCGCGGTGACGGGCGGCCCGGCCGGGGTCGGCTGCACCACCACGGTGGTCAACCTGGCGGCGGCGCTGGCCGCGCTGGGCAAGGACGTGCTGGTGGTCGACGAACGCTCCGACGTGGATTCGGCCGCCGCCACGCTGGCCGGCTCCTGGGTGCGCACCGGCAGCACGGTGCGCCACGCGGCCGGCTTCTCGATCTGCGTGGCCGCCGAGCTGGCGCGCGACGGCTATGACGATGCCCGCCTTGCCGCCTACCTGGACGGCGCGGCCGACATCGTGCTGGTCGATGCGCAGCGCGACGCCGAGGGCGCGTTCTCCGCGCTCGCGCGCGCCGCCAACGACGTGCTGGTGGTGACCCGCGTGGCGGGCCCGGCGATCACCGAGGCCTATGCCTGCATGAAGCGGCTGCACTACGCGCATGCGCTCGCGCAGTTCCGGGTGCTGGTCAACCACGTGCAGAGCGCGGCCGACGCGCGCGCGGCCTACGAGAACCTGGCCGGGGTGGCGAGCCGTTACCTGAGCGTGGCGCTCGACGAGGGCGGCTACGTGAGCGCCGATCCGCTGGTGGCGCGCGCCCGCGAGCTGGTGCACACGGTGGTCGACGCCTTCCCCTCGGCGGCCGCCGCGCGCGACTACCGGCAGATCGCGCAGGACCTGCTGTACTGGCCGATGCGCCCGGCGCGCGCGGCCGGCCGGGCCTATGCCGGGCATCCGGCGATCGAACGGGGCGCGGCGCACGCCGCCTGACCCACGGGCACTCTGGAGGGAGCCGATGTACAACGCTCAAGGAAAACTGTCCACGTCCGCGACGATGGCCGAAGCGGGGATGGGGCAAGCCGAGGTGCTCGCCAAGTACGCGCCGCTGGTGCGTCGCCTGGGGCTGCAGCTGGTGGCGAAGATGCCGGCCAGCGTCGACCTCGACGACCTGATCCAGGCCGGCATGATCGGCCTGCTCGATGCCGCGAGCCGCTACAAGGAAGACCAGGGCGCGCAGTTCGAGACCTATGCCACGCAGCGCATCCGCGGCGCGATGCTCGACGAGCTGCGCAGCAACGACTGGCTGCCGCGCAGCCTGCGCAAGACCTCGCGCGAGGTGGAGCAGGCCGTGCATCGCGTCGAGCAGCAGCTCGGCCGTTCCGCCAACGAGAGCGAGATCGCCTCGCACCTGGACATGCCGCTGCCCGATTACCAGTCGATGCTGCAGGACCTGCACGGCAGCCAGCTGATCTACTACGAGGATTTCGATCGTTCCGCCGACGATGAGCCCTTCCTCGACCGTTATCGAGTCGATCATTCCGACCCGCTTTCCGCGCTGCTCGACGACCATCTGCGCGCCGCGCTGGTGGAGGCCATCGAGCGGCTGCCCGAGCGCGAGAAGCTGCTGATGTCGCTCTATTACGAGCGGGGCCTGAACCTGCGCGAGATCGGCGCGGTGCTGGAGGTCAGCGAATCGCGCGTGTGCCAGCTGCACAGCCAGGCGGTGGCGCGGCTGCGCGCGCGCCTGCGCGAACAGGCCTGGGTCGGCGCCGAGCACTGAGGCCGGCCGCCGCGTGAGCGGCGCGTCCTGCCCCCGTCCCGGCATTTCGGGACCGATCGAGGCGATTTCAAATAGATACGTATTCCCGCATCGTGCGTGCGGGAATTCTTCGCGGCTCTTTGCTACAATCGCTGCTCGTTTCCAAGGAGCGTTGCGACAGGCATCGGCCTGCCAGGCTTGGAAATCTTCACCGCGCGGCACTTGCCCGCCTGGCGCCGAGTCCTCCCGACTTGCCGCGCCGGCCAGGCTCGCCGCACTCTGAACGGCGCTCACGTCACCAATCTTTGACCAAGAAAGGAGGGCGTGATGAACGCCGTTATCGACTCGAAAGCCTCGCAAGACTACCTCGTCGCCGACCTGGCACTGGCTGCCTGGGGCCGCAAGGAACTGACCATCGCCGAGACCGAAATGCCCGGCCTGATGCAGATCCGCGACGAATACAAGGCAGCGCAGCCGCTCAAGGGCGCGCGCATCGCCGGCTCGCTGCACATGACGATCCAGACGGGCGTGCTGATCGAGACGCTCAAGGCGCTCGGCGCCGACGTGCGCTGGGCCTCGTGCAACATCTTCTCGACCCAGGACCACGCGGCCGCCGCGATCGTCGAAGCCGGCACGCCGGTGTTCGCCTACAAGGGCGAGACGCTCGACGAATACTGGGAATACTCGCACCGCATCTTCGAATGGCCGAACGGCGAGTTCGCCAACATGATCCTCGACGACGGCGGCGACGCGACCCTGCTGCTGATCCTCGGCTCGAAGGCCGAGAAGGACCGCTCGGTGATCGGCAAGCCGACCAACGAGGAAGAAGTGGCGCTCTACAAGTCGATCGCCGCTCACCTGGACATCGATCCGCAGTGGTACTCGAAGCGCCTGTCGCACATCAAGGGCGTGACGGAAGAAACCACCACCGGCGTGCATCGCCTGTACCAGATGGAAAAGGACGGCCGCCTGCCGTTCCCGGCCTTCAACGTCAACGACTCGGTCACCAAGTCGAAGTTCGACAACCTGTACGGCTGCCGTGAATCGCTGGTGGACGGCATCAAGCGCGCCACCGACGTGATGATCGCCGGCAAGATCGCGGTGGTGGCCGGCTACGGCGACGTGGGCAAGGGCTGCGCGCAGTCGCTGCGCGGCCTGGGCGCGACCGTGTGGGTCACCGAAATCGATCCGATCTGCGCGCTGCAGGCGGCGATGGAAGGCTACCGCGTGGTGACGATGGAATACGCGGCCGACAAGGCCGACATCTTCGTCACGGCCACCGGCAACTTCCACGTGATCGGCCACGACCACATGAAGGCGATGCGCCACAACGCGATCGTCTGCAACATCGGCCACTTCGACTCGGAAATCGACATCGCGTCGACGCGCCAGTACCAGTGGGAAAACATCAAGCCGCAAGTCGACCACATCATCTTCCCGGACGGCAAGCGCGTGATCCTGCTGGCCGAAGGCCGCCTGGTCAACCTCGGCTGCGCCACGGGCCACCCGTCCTTCGTGATGTCGAACTCGTTCGCCAACCAGACGCTCGCGCAGATCGAACTGTTCGTGCGCGGCGAGCAGTACGAGAACAAGGTCTACGTGCTGCCCAAGCACCTCGACGAGAAGGTCGCGCGCCTGCACCTGGCCCGCATCGGTGCCAACCTGACGGTGCTGTCGGCCGAGCAGGCTTCGTACATCGGCGTGTCGCAGGACGGTCCGTTCAAGCCGAACCACTACCGTTACTGATCCCGCGCCCGGCCTCGCGCCGGGCACGGGCGTAGCGCGCCGCGCCCCCTTGCCGTTTCGGGGCCGGCGCGCCGCGCATCGCGCCGGCCGCATGCGCGGCCCGACCGGGTCGCGTCGAGCGGCCCGGTTTTTTTGCATTAGGAGCCCTTCACATGACCGTCATCCTGACCTGGATCATCAATGCCCTCGCGCTGCTGATCATCACCTACCTGGTGCCCTCGATCCACATCAAGAGCTTCGGGACGGCGCTCATCATCGCGGTCGTGCTCGGCCTGATCAACACCATCATCCGGCCGGTGCTGATCCTGCTGACCCTGCCGGTGACGATCGTCACGCTCGGCCTGTTCATCCTGGTGGTCAACGCGCTCTGCTTCTGGTTCGCGTCCTCGCTGCTCAAGGGCTTCGAGGTATCGGGATTCTGGTCGGCGTTCTTCGGGTCGATCCTGTACAGCATCGTGTCGTGGCTCCTGTCCGCCCTGATCTTCGGCCAGCGCAACCTGGGCTGACGGGGATCCCTCCCGAATCATGAAACCGATCGAACTCTCCCTGGAATTCTTCCCGCCGAAGACGGCGGAGGGCGCCGACAAGCTGCGTGCCACGCGCGCGCAACTGTTGCCGCTCAAGCCGAAGTTCGTCTCCGTGACCTTCGGCGCCGGCGGCTCGACGCAGCAAGGCACGCTCGACACCGTGCTCGACATGCAGAAGGACGGCCTGTCGGCCGCCCCGCACCTGTCGTGCATCGGCTCGTCGAAGGACAACCTGCGCGCGATCCTGGACCAGTACCGCTCGCACGGCATCCGCCAGATCGTGGCGCTGCGCGGCGACCTGCCCTCGGGCATGGGCGAGGTCGGCGAGCTGCGCTATGCCTCCGACCTGGTGCGTTTCATCCGCGCCGAGCATGGCGACTGGTTCCACCTGGAAGTGGCCGCCTACCCGGAATACCATCCGCAGTCGCGTTCGCCGAAGCAGGACCTCCAGCACTTCGCCGACAAGGTGAAGGCCGGCGCGAACTCGGCGATCACGCAGTACTTCTTCAACGCGGACGCGTATTTCCGTTTCGTCGACGATGCCGCGCGGCTCGGCGTCGAGGTGCCGATCGTGCCCGGCATCATGCCGATCACGAACTACTCGCAGCTGATGCGCTTCTCCGAGATGTGCGGCGCCGAAGTGCCGCGCTGGATCGCGCGCCGGCTGGAGAGCTTCGGCGACGATCGCGAATCGATCCGCGCCTTCGGCACCGACGTGATCACCGCGATGTGCGACCGGCTGATCAAGCAGGGCGTGCCGGGGCTGCATTTCTACACGCTCAACCTGGCCACGCCGACGCGCGCGGTCTGCGAACGGCTCGGTCTGTCGGGCTGAACGCGGGCGGCGGGCGGCCCTTTGCCCGGGCTGCCGGCAAACGAAAAACGGACCGTTTCCGGTCCGTTTTTTTTCGTCCGCGCCCCGTCGAGGCATGACGGGAAGCCGGGCTGCCCGCCTACAGGTTCTCGGCGAGGAACTGCAGGGTGCGGCCGTGCGCGAGTGCGGCGGCGCGCTGGTTGTAGGAGGCGCGCACATTGCAGTTGAAGCCGTGGTCGGCCTCGGGGTAGAGATGCACGGCGGCGTTCGGGCGGCCCGCGAAGGCGGCCTTCACCTGCTCGACGTGCTCGGGCGTGATGCCGTGATCGAGCCCGGCATAGTGGAACAGGATCGGCTGGGTGATGTGGTTGGCCACGTCCAGGTGGTTCTGGATGCCGCCGCCGTAATAGGCCACCGCCACGTCGAACGCGCCGGCGGCAGCCGCCAGGTAGGCGAGCCGGCCGCCGAAGCAGTAGCCGATCCCGGCCACCTTGCCCTCGACCTCGGGACGCGCGCGCAGCGCGGCGGCCGCCGCGGCGATGTCGGCCGCGGCCTGGTGCACGTCGGTCTTCTGCAGCAGTTCGATGCCCTTGTCGCGGTCGGCGCCTTCATAACCGAGCTCGACGCGCGGCTGGGTGCGCCAGAACACGTCCGGCGCGAGCGCCACGTAGCCGTCGGCCGCGTACTGGTCGGCGACCGAGCGGATATGGCTGTTCACGCCGAAGATCTCCTGGACGATGAGCACGGCCGGGCCCTTGCCGCCCTTGGGCAACGCGAGGTAGCCGCCAAATGATTCCTGGCCGGCGGGGATGTCGATCCATTGCGAACTCATGCTGTTCTCCAGATGGCGGGCGCGCGCGACGATGGCGCGGCCACGGTGAAAAGGGCGGCGTCAGTGTGCCATCGTTCGCGCTTCGCTGCAGTGCGTCAGGCGCTTGTAGGTTTGGGCGCGATGCGGCCGCGCCGCGCGGGCATCCCGGCTCTCATTTTTCCAGATGGCAGCGATCACGAGGTTTCATTATCCGGCGCGCTCCGGCTTCGCTAGAGTCGAAGCCGAACCCATCGACCGCGCGCGCCTCGCGTGTCCCGGCCGCGCCTTCCCCGGAGCCCTGCCATGTCCCCTGCCTCGCCGTCCGCCGTTTCCTTCGCCGAACGTTTCGGCCTGCGCCTGCCGCTGGTGCAGGCGCCGATGCTGGGCGCGAGCCCCGCCGCGATGGTGGCCGCGGTCTCGAACGCCGGCGCGCTCGGCAGCCTCGGCGGCGCCGGCCTCGCGCCCGAGCGGCTCGCCGCCGAGATCGAGACGATCCGCGCGGCCACCCCGCGCGCCTTCGCGGTGAACCTGTTCGTGCTCGACGAGGCGCGTCCCGACGAGGCCACCGTGCGTCGCGCGCTGGCGGCGATCGATCCGCTGCGCGCGCGCTTCGGCCTGGCTCCCGGCGCGCCGCTGGCGCGCTACGCGCCCGATGCCGAGGCCCAGCTCGAGGTGCTGATCGCCGCGCGCGTGCCGATCGCGAGCTTCACCTTCGGCGTGTTGAGCGCGGCCCAGGTGCAGCGCCTGCACGCGGCCGGCTGCTACGTGATCGGCACGGCCACCCACGTGGCCGAGGGCATCGCCTGGCGCGATGCCGGCGCCGACGCGATCTGCGCGCAGGGCGCCGAGGCGGGCGGCCATCGCGGCACCTTCATCGGCCGCGCCGAGGATGCGCTGGTCGGCACCATGGCGCTGGTGCCGCAGTTGATCGACGCGACCGGGCTGCCGGTGCTGGCCGCGGGCGGCATCATGGACGGACGCGGCATCGCCGCGGCGATCGCCCTGGGTGCGCAGGCCGCGCAGCTGGGCACGGCCTTCCTGGCCTGCGCGGAAAGCGGGATCTCGCAGCCGTGGCGCGAGCAACTGGCCAGTGCCGGCGACACCGCGACGCTCGTCACCGACGTGATCTCGGGCCGTCATGCGCGCGGCATCCGCAATGCGATGATTTCGACGCTGTCCGCGCAGGCGGAAACGATTGCGCCGTATCCGGTGCAGAACGCGCTGACCCAGGAATTGCGGCAGGCCGCCGGCCGCGCGGGCGATGCGGATTACCTGTCGCTGTGGTCGGGCCAGGGCGGCCCGCTGGGTCGGCGGCGCGGCCAGGGCTTGCCCGCGGCGGCGCTGGTGGAGGCGCTCGACGGCGAATGGCGCGAAGCGCTCGCGCGTTTCGCGAAGCTGTCTTGAACCCCGGCGCCCCGCATTGAACGGGCCGATTCGGTGCTGCATGGCAGTGAATTGTTTCCGGCCGAAGTCATTGATCCGCAACATCATCCGGCGATTAATCCAGTGAATAAAACAACCCTTCGTCATCCCGAATGAATTAGCGGAAACCCTTACCCACCAAGGGTTTCCGTAATCCCATACAGGCTGTCGCATGGCCGCGACATCGGTAGTGCTCCCACTATTCCAAAAAGATCCCACAAATTAATTTGATCACCTACACTTGCGCGCAAGTACGGTGAGACGCCCGCTACAAGCGGTTGCCTCGGGTGCTTGCAGCCACGTGCATGACAGATGCGGCCGGCGAAACTCCAGTGGTGGAAGACACCGGGGATGGAGCGGGGAACCGGCGATGGCATTTTTTGGATCGAAACTGGAGACTTCCATGAATATCAAGATGCAAAAGCTGTTGCCGATCAGCGCGGCGGTGATGGTGTTTGCGGCGTTCGCGACGAACGCGTCGGCCGACGAAGTGGTGAAGATCGGCCACGTCGCGCCGTTGACGGGCGGTATCGCCCACCTCGGCAAGGACAATGAAAACGGTGCCCGTCTCGCGGTCGAGGAAATCAACGCGAAGGGCCTGACGATCGGCGGCCAGAAGATCACGCTCCAGCTCGATGCCCAGGACGACGCGGCCGACCCGCGTACCGCCACCCAGGTTGCCCAGAAGCTGGTCGACGACAAGGTCGTCGCCGTGGTGGGCCACCTGAACTCGGGTACCACGATCCCGGCCTCGAAGATCTACAGCGATGCCGGCATCGTCCAGATCTCGCCGTCGGCCACCAACCCGGCCTACACGCAGCAAGGTTTCAAGACCGCCTACCGCGTGGTCGCGACCGATGCGCAGCAAGGCCCGGCACTGGCCAACTACGCGCAATCGAAGGGCTTCAAGTCGGTGGCGGTGGTCGACGACTCGACCGCTTACGGCCAGGGCCTGGCCAACGAATTCGAGAAGAAGGCCAAGGCGCTCGGCCTGAAGGTGCTCTCGCACGACGCGACCAACGACAAGGCGGTCGACTTCCGCGCGATTCTGACCAAGATCAAGGGCGAAAACCCGGACGCGATCATGTACGGCGGCATGGATGCCACCGGCGGCCCGTTCGCCAAGCAGGCCAAGCAGCTCGGCCTGCGCGCCAAGGTGCTGGCCGGCGACGGCGTGTGTACCGAGCAGCTTTCGGACCTGGCGGGCGATGCCTCGGCGAACGTGATCTGCTCGCAGGCCGGCGCGGCCCTCGAGAAGATGCCGGGCGGCGCGGAATTCCAGGCCAAGTACCAGAAGCGTTTCGGCCAGCCGATCCAGATCTACTCGCCGTTCACCTATGACGCCGTGTACATCATCGTCGATGCGATGAAGCGCGCGAACTCGGTGGACGCGGCCAAGATCCTGGCGCAAATGCCGACCACGGACTACAAGGGCGTGATCGGCGAGACCGTGTTCGATTCGAAGGGTGACCTGAAGCACGGCGTGATCTCGCTGTACGACTACAAGGGCGGCAAGAAGTCCTTCCTTGATCAGGTCAAGATGTAAGCTGCGGCCGCAGAGGGGGTAAAGGGCGCCCGTCGAGAGACGGGCGCCTTTTCTTTTGGCGCCGCTGCAGCGACCCGGAACGGTTCAGACCTTCAGCCGCAGCATCACCTTGGGCGCCGCGACGGCGACGATCGCCGCGCACAGCGCGACGATGCCGAGCCCGACCGGCAGCCCGGCCGCCTGGGCGACCGCGCCGATCACCACCGGCCCGAACATCAGCCCGAAGTAGGCGAGGCCCGCCACGTGCGCGAGGCCTTCGGCCGGCGAGATGCCGGCCACCCGCGCGGCCGCCGCGAACAGCAGCGGCATCATGTTGGCCAGGCCCAGGCCCATCATCGTGAAGCCGACCAGGGCCGGCACCGGCTCGGGCAGCAGCAGCGCGCCGAGCATCCCCACGCAGGCGAAGCTGGCGCTGGCGAACACCAGTTGCGGCGCGCCGAAGCGGGCGCGCACGAAGTCGCCGGCGAAGCGGCCGGCGGCCATGCCGCCCGAGAAGGCCGCGTAGGCCGCGCTCGCGAAGGCCGGCGTGGCGGCCACCACGTCGCGCATGTAGACGGTGGCCCAGTCGTACATCGCGCCTTCGGCGATCAGCGAGACCAGCGCGATCGCGCCGAGCATCCACAGCGCCGGCGAGCGCCAGCGGTTGCCCGAGCGGCCGTGCCCGGCCTCGGCGTGCGGCACATGCGGCAGCACGGCCGGGCAGGCGATCACCAGGATCACCGCGCACAGCAGCGAGGCCAGCGCGAGGTGCAGGCTGGGCGCCATGCCGGCCGACAGCGCGATGCCGCCGAGCGCGGCGCCGGCCAGGCCGCCGATGCTGAACATGCCGTGCAGCATCGAGATGATCGGCCGGCCGAAGGCGATCTCGACCGCGCTGGCCTCGGCGTTCATCGCCACGTCGAGGGTGGCCATGCTGAAGCCGAACAGCATCAGCACCACGATCAGCAGCGCGTAGCTCGGCGCCACCAGGATCAGCGCGCCGAACACCGACATGCCGATGCCGCCGGCCAGGCAGGCGGTGCGCGTGCCGACCCGGGCGATCCATTTCGCATTGGTGGTCATCGCCACGATCGAGCCGATCGCCACCGCCAGCAGGGCCAGCGAGAGCAGGGCCGGGCTCAGCGCGAAGCGGTCGCGCACGGTGGGCACGTGCACGCCCCAGGACGCATACATCATGCCGGCGATGAAGAACAGGGCCATGGTCGCCAGGCGCGCGCGCCGGCGATCGTCCGAGGACAGGTCGCGGTGGGCGGCGGGCAGCGGCGGCAGCTGGGGGGAATGGTCGGACACGGTGAGCTCGGCAGCGCGCGGCGCGGCGGGACGCACCCGCCGCTCGCGCGGATCGGTTTGGAATCGGAGGCGCGCGGCGCCCGCGGCCGGCGGGCCTGGGCGACAATGCGCGCAAGCGCCCGATTCTAACGGAGCGTCGTGCCCGGCGCTCTCGGCCGGGCGTCCCCCGGAGCCAGGAAGGAGCCTGCCTTGCACATCCCCGCCGAATTGCCGATCCACCTGCTGCACCGCCGGCAGGTCGCCACGCTGGCGACGCATGCGCGCGAGCCGGCCGGTTTTCCCTATCCGAGCGCGCTGCCGTACGCGACCGATGCGCGGCACCGGCCGGTGATCCTGGTCAGCGCGCTGGCCGAGCACACGCGCAATCTCGATGCCGATCCGCGCGCGGGCTTCCTGGTCGCCGACGAGGCGCCGCCGGTGGCGACCGCGCCGCCCGCGCCGGCCGATACTTCGGCGCACGAGGCGACGAACGACGTGGCGAACGACGCGGCGGCACCGGCCGCGGCGGTGCTCGAGGTGCAGCGCATGACCCTGCTCGGCCGCTTCACGGCGGCCGGGGACGATGCCCATCTCGCCGCCCGCTACCAGCGTTACCACCCCGATGCGGCCCGGTATCTCGCGCTCGGCGATTTCAGCCTGCGCGTGCTCGAGATCGAACGCCTGCGCTTCATCGGCGGTTTCGGCCGCATGGGCTGGGTCGAGTCGGCGGCGCTCAATGCGCTGACGCCGCTGTCCTTCGAGGAGGAGCAGGCGCTGTGGGCGTCATATCCCGGTGGCAATAACGAGGCGATTTGCCTGCTCGGCGTCGATCGTTTCGGCGCGGATTGGCGAATCGCGGGTCGCTTGCAACGGACGAATTTCGGCGAAGCGGCGCATGATTTCACGGCGCTGGAGTTGGCCTTGCGCGAGATTTCGACGAATTTCGGGCTGCCTCGATAGACAATGCGATCGGCTTTCCGATATCGTCGATCGAATTCATGCACTTTTTCGGTGCATTAGGATTTGTCCGAAATCGGGTCGAAGTTGTCGCAGCATGAAAACTTTCAAATGTCCGGCATGCCGGCCGTTGCGCGTCCTGAGAGCATGAATATATGAACAAATTCTGCCTAATCGATTGCGTCAATCATTTAAGCGGTAATTGAATTGCCGTTCAAGCTTCAGATTCCTTGATGATTAATCACAATCCGGAACATTTATTTGCGTTGCGGACGATTCCCCAGATTGTTTTTTGTGCTAATCTCTGCCTCCATAATCCGAGGCATCGTTACGTGAAAATGGTTCAGCCGGCACAGACCGGTTCCGTTTAGTCAGAGAAAAAGGGAATATATGTCTTCTTACAAGGACCTTCTCGCACAGCGGGAAAAGCTGGAGAAGCAAATCGAGGAAGCCAAGGCGAGTGAATATGCCGCGGTCCTCAACGACGTGAAACAGAAGATCTCCGATTACGGCTTCTCGCTCGCCGAACTCGGTCTGAAGGGTGCCAAGGCGGCCAAGGCCGGCCGTGCCCGCGCCGGTGTCGCCGCGAAGTATCGCGATCCGGAATCGGGTGCGACGTGGTCGGGGCGCGGCAAGCCGCCGCGCTGGATCGCCGGCAAGAATCGCGAGCAATTCGCGATCTGAATCCCGAAGGCGGCTTAAACCCGAGCCGTCTCCCGGAAAAATGAAGGCCATTCATCTCGTCGGCGAGATGGGTGGCCTTTTGTTTAGTTATCTAGACAACCGGGGCCGTATCGCGACGAGCCTAATCGGTCTCGTTGCCGCCATGGTCGCCCGGCCTCATCCATAAGCACCTGATTTGCCGCGTTTTTTCAGGCATCGCCAAGGGGCCGGCCGGCTGCCTTGATAGAATCTCAGAATTGCGGCTTCCAGCGGTAATCCATGTCCACATTTACCGTCGACGATCCCGATCACGAAAAACATGCCGTGGCGCGCAAGACCACGGGTGTCAGCATTGCACTGAATGTGGTGCTGGCCACATTACAGATGGCTATCGGCTCTATTGCGCATTCGCAGGCATTGATTGCCGATGGCGTCCATTCCTTATCCGATCTGGTTTCCGATTTCATCGTATTGATTGCCAATCGGCATAGCGGCGCGCAGCCGGATGCCGATCACAATTACGGCCATAGCCGATACGAAACGGTCGCTTCGCTGCTGCTCGGCGCGATCCTGATCACGGTCGGGATCGGCATGTTGTGGCGCGCCGGCGACCGGCTGGTCGACCTCGACGCGATCCCGGCGGTGCATGCGATCGCGCTGCCGGTGGCGGTGCTGGTGGTGATCTCGAAGGAGGCGCTGTTCCGCTACATGCTGCGCGAGGCGCGCCGCGTGCGCTCGGCCCTGCTGGTGGCGAACGCCTGGCATGCGCGCTCCGACGCGGCCTCCTCGCTGGTGGTGGCGATCGGCATCGTCGGCAGCCTGGCGGGGATCAAGCTGCTGGATCCGATCGCGGCGGCGATCGTCGGCTTCATGGTCGCGCGCATGGGCTGGAGTTTCGGCTGGAACGCCCTGCAGGACCTGTCCGATCGCGCGCTCGACGCGCGCGCGGCCGACGAGATCCGCGCGCGGCTGGTCGCCACACCCGGCGTGCGCGAGGTGCACGAGCTGCGCACCCGCAAGATGGGCGATGCCGCGGTGGTCGACGCGCACATCCTGGTCGATCCGATGATCTCGGTCTCGGAAGGGCACTTCATCGCGGAAACGGCGCGCGCCCGCGTGCTCGAGGATCCGCGCGTGGTGGATGCGCTGATCCATGTCGATCCCGAGCACGACGCGCTCTGGCGCCGGTCCGCGCTGGCGCTGCCGCCGCGCGACGAGATCGTGGCCAGGCTCGACGCGGCGCTGGCCGAACTCGGCCTGCGCGCGGCGGCCGTGCGGCTGCACTACCTGAGCGGCGGGCTCGAGGTCGATATCACGCTGGCCGCGCCGGGATCTGCGCCGGGGCAGGCGGTCGATGCGGCCGCGTTGCGGGAGCGGCTGGGGGTGAAACGCGTCGGTATCGAGTGGGCGCCGCCGGGCGAAGCGGCAGAGTCGGGCGGGGCGACCGGGATGGAGCGGCCGCCGGCGGCCTGAGCGCCGTGAACGCGGCGCCGGCGCCGATGGCCGGCGCCCGCCGCCTCACAGCGGCAGTTGCGTGTCGAACTTGATTTCGCGCAGCACCACGCTGGTCCGCACCTGCGAGACGGCCGGGATCTTGAAGATCCGCTCGTGCAGGAACACGTCATAGGCCTTGATGTCGGGCGCCACGATCTTGAGGATGTAGTCGGCCTCGCCGGTGGTGCTGTAGCACTCGGTCACCTCGGGGCAGGTCGCGATCTCGCGCTCGAACTGCTCGACGCCGCCCTCGTTGTGGCGCGTCAGGTGCACGTGGGCCAGCGCGCAGACGTGCAGGCCGAGCTTCTCGCGATCGAGCAGCGCGGTGTAGCGCTGGATCACGCCGGATTGCTCCATGTCCTTGATGCGCCGCCAGCAGGGCGTGCTCGACAGGCCGACCTGGTCGGAGATTTCCTGCACCGAGCGGCGTGCGTCGAGCTGCAGCAGGCGCAGGATCTTTTGCGAGAAGGAATCGAGTATCACCGGCATCTCCGGGGGGCGGCTGGAACGCCCACATGTTAGAGGTGCGGGAAAAGTCCTGCAATGATGCCGGCTAAATGAGGCGGATTCGCTAGGCGTGGCAGGCAGCGCGGGAATTTTCTGCTGTCTCGTGCCGCGCCACCTGACCGGCGCGTCAGCTTGCTCCCGCCGCTGCCGCGTCGCCGGACGCCGCTGCGCGTCCGCCTGCCGCCTCGAAGGCGGCCTGCCGCTGGCGCAGCTCGGCCAGCATGTTGCAGAACAGCGCGCCCTGCTCGATCGCGTCGTCGAGCGCGACATGCGTGTGCGGATGATCGTCGAACCAGTGCTTCGGGAAGCGCGGCTTGATCGCCTTGCGGTAGGGCAGGCCGGTCAGCGCGAAGGCCAGCGTCTTGATGTCGAGCGCGGACCACGAGAACGGGCAGCGTCCCGCGAAACGCATCATGTACCAGAACATGAAGGTGAAATCGAAGCCGGCCGGCATCGCCACGAACACCGGCTTGCCGGGCAGCGCCTCGACCCAGTCCACATAGGCCACCAGCGCCGCCTCGGGCGCCTGCAGGTCCTGGCGGCAGGCCGCCCAGGCCTCGGGCTGGGTCTTCCACCAGGCTTCCTGCACCGGGTGCGCGGCCGCGCCGGGCAGCGTCTCCAGGTTGGCCGAGAAGGTCGCGATCAGTTGCTTGTCCTCGGTATAGGCGGCCGAGGCGAAGCTGAGCATCGAGTGCGGGCCGGGGATCGGGCCGTCGGCCTCGACGTCGGTGCTGACGTAGATCTCGCCGCTCATCCGAACCTCCGGTCCGCCACGAAGGGATTGCTTTCGCGCTCGTCGCCGAAGGTCGACACCGGGCCGTGGCCCGGCACGAAGGTGACGTCGTCGCCGAGCGGCCAGAGCTTCTCGCGGATCGAGCGCAGCAGGTCCTCGTGGTTGCCGCGCGGGAAGTCGGTGCGGCCGATCGAGCCCGCGAACAGCACGTCGCCGACGATCGCCAGCCGGTGCTCGCGGCTGAAGAACACCACGTGGCCCGGCGTGTGGCCGGGGCAATGATAGACCTCCAACGTTTCCGCGCCGACCGTGACGGTGTCGCCGTCGCCGAGCCAGCGCGCCGGCTCGAAGGCCTCGGCCGTGCCGCCGAAGCCGAAGCGCTGGCTTTGCGCCGGTAGCTGGTCGATCCAGAAGCGTTCCTCCTCGTGCGGCCCCTCGATCGGCACGCCGTAATGCTCGGCCAGCGCCTTGGCGCCGGCGCAGTGGTCGAGGTGGCCGTGCGTGATCAGCACCTTCTCGACCTTGGCCTGCTGCCGCTCGACCTCGCCGCGGATCAGCTCGAGATCGCCGCCCGGATCGACGACGGCGGCGCGCCCCGTCTGTTCGCAGACGATCAGCGAACAATTCTGCTGGAACGGGGTGACGGGTATCAGCGTGACTTTCATGGCGGCGGGGAGGCGGCTCGGCTGGGAGTAAAGGCTCGATTGTACTGGCTCGTCCGCCCGCGCGTGCCTCGGGGCGAGCCTGCCGGACGGCCATGGCGCGGGGCCGCCGCCACGCCCGCCGGGCGTCCCGCAGCGGCCGTACCCGGGATTGCATCATAGGGAGAATCAATCAAGGGGACAGGCCGTTTTGCGGGACACCATTTTCATTTCTGTATAATGCGGCCCATTGTGCGTGGTTCCACCACGCGTTCTAGCAGGCGCAAAGGCACCGCAAAAGCGGGCCGACACGCCGTCAATGCACTAGCCGCCGGCCTACCGGCGGCGCATCCAGTGCCGATTCATCGGTACTCACGTCTTGTCCGGCCGGGCGCCACGCGCACCCGCCGCGGCCATGCTGTCGCATGCCGGATGAGGCCTATGTCGCCGTTCCTGTGTCCCGCCGATCGGCAGGGCGCGCGAACCGGTCAGCCGGTTCGATGGCGACATTTGGGGTCTGGTCAGGCTGCCGGGGACAGGTTGCGCCAGACGTGAAAGCTAATCAGGACGGTCGCGGCAGTACGACAGCCGCACCAGTGCAAGCCATCTGCTCGCAACGAGCAGGGGCGTGCGCGCATATCCGTCCGGGCCGTATTTTCCAGCAGTCGCGGCCCGCACCTATAGGCGACACGTCGATGAAATTTCGATTGCCGAGGCAACTCGGCCCAGTAGTGATGATGGCCGCGCTCACCGGATGCGCGATGCCGCCCAATGCCGCCAACGACCAGGCGGCCAACCAGTCCAATCCGGCCAGGGACGCGCTGCGCACGTCTGCCGCGAGCGCGGCGAATGCCGCCGACGATGGCGACGGCAAGCAGTTCGACTCGGCGCTGGCGACCATGCCGACCACCGACTCGCAGGACGCCAAGCGCGCCTCGCTGGCCGACGCGGAGCCGATCGACGCGGCCGACGTGTCCGATTTCCGCCAGAGCGGCAAGGCCTCGTGGTACGGCCGCGCCTTCCATGGCCGGCGCACCGCCAACGGCGAACGCTTCGACATGAACGAGCTGACCGCCGCGCATCGCACCCTGCCGCTGTCGTCCTACGTGAAGGTGATCAACCAGAGCAACGGCAAGTCGGTGGTAGTGAAGATCAACGACCGCGGCCCGTTCAAGCGCGGCCGCGTGCTCGATCTCTCGTATGCGGCGGCCAAGATCATCGGCCTGGTCCATGCGGGCACCGGCAGCGTCAAGATCGTCGGGCTGTCGCCCGAGCAGGCGAAGGTCGCGCGCGACGAGATGGTCGCTTCGGCTTCGCAGACGCACTGAGCTTCATTCGCGCGGCATCCGGCTGGCCAGCCGGACCAGCAGCCGTGCGGCGACACGAGCGGCGTGACGGGTTCACGCCGCTTGCTGCTTTCCGGGCGTCGCCGGCGGCCGGCCGCCGGCCCTGCCGCGTCAGTCTCCTTCCGCCTCTTCCTTCAGTTCGAGCGCGCGCGCATACAGCGTGTTGCGCGACGCGCCCGTCAGCGCCGCGGCCAGCTTCGCCGCCCCCTTCACCGGCACCTCCGACAGCAGCAGCCTGAGCAGCGCATCGTGCGCGGCCGGATCGTCCTCGCCTTGCGGCGCGCTCGCGCCTTCCACCACGATCGCGAACTCGCCGCGCTGGCGGTTGCTGTCGCCAGCCAGCCAGGCTGGCCCTTCGGCCAGGGTGCCGACGAACACGTCCTCGTGTAATTTCGTCAGTTCGCGGCCGATCAGCAGGCGCCGCTCGCCACCGAAGGCCTGGGCGAGCGCCTCGACGGTCTCGACGATGCGATGCGGCGCCTCGTAGAAAACCAGCGCGTAGGGATGAGCCTTGAGCGGCTCGAGCGCGGCGGCGCGCTGCTTGGGCTTGGGCGGCAGGAAGCCCGCGAAGGTGAAGGGCCCGGCCCAGTCGCCGGCGATGCTCACGGCGGTGGCGGCCGCGTTCGCGCCGGGCAGCGGCACCACCGGCAGCGCGGCGGCGCGCACCGCGTCCACCAGCTTGGCGCCGGGGTCCGAGATGCCGGGCGTGCCCGCGTCGGAAACATAGGCGATCCGCTCGCCGGCCAGCAGCAGCTCGACGATGCGCCCCGCCGCCTCGCGCTCGTTGTGCTCGTGCACGGCCAACAGCGGCTTGGAGATGCCGTAGCGCGACAGCAGCTGGCCGGTGTTGCGCGTGTCCTCGGCGGCGATGCGGTCGGCCAGCGCGAGCACGTGCAGCGCGCGCAGCGTGATGTCGGCCGCGTTGCCGATCGGCGTCGCGACCACGTAGAGCGTGCCGGCGGGATAGTGCTGCGATTGCGCGAGATCGGGGAGGGCAGTCATGACGGAGAAGGCGCGACGGCGCGCGGCGGGCGGAACAAGGCCCGCATTGTGCCATGCGGGTGACACGGCTTCGCGCGGCGCGGCGGGCGATGGCGCTGGCAAAGCGTTGCGCGAAGGGGCCGCCGCCGGCGAGGCCGACAACTTTTCCGCGCGGGGTGGGTCGAAACGCGTCGGCGAGCGCTTCGAGCAGCAGGCGCGGCGCTTCCTGGAGCGGCAGGGGCTGGCCTTCGTGGCCGCCAACCTGGTGGTGCGCGGCGGCGAGCTCGACCTGCTGATGCGCGAGCGCGACGGCAGCCTGGTGTTCGTCGAGGTGCGCGCGCGTCGGCAGGCGCGCCACGGCGGCGCGCTGGCGAGCATCGGCCTGCACAAGCGGCGCCGCCTGGTGCAGGCCGCGCGGCTGGTGTGGGCGCGCTTCGGCGGCCATTGCGCGTGCCGCTTCGACGTGATCGCCTTCGAGGCCGGGCGGCTGGTCTGGCTGCGCGACGCGTTCCGCGCCGACGACATCTAGCGCGTGCGGCGCGCGCGCTTGTTGTGTCGAGATGTAAGGGACCCGGCGGTGATGGCCGCGGAGTACGGTAAACTCGCCGCACCCACGCTACCGCGCGGCGCTCGATGCGCGTTTCACGCCAGGCTCCGCTCCGGGTTTCAACTCGATAGGAATCGATGTCAGTCGAACGTATTCAGCAACATATCCGCGACAACGCCACGCTTGCGCTCGAGGTGCTCGACGCGCTGTCGTTGCCGATCGCGGCCGCCGTCGACGCGATGTTCATGGCGCTCGCGAACGGCAACAAGATTCTCGCTTGCGGCGACGGCCCCTCGGCCGCCATGGCCGAGCGGCTCGCCAATGCGCTGGTCGGCGGTTTCGAGCGCGAGCGGCCGAGCCTGCCGGGCCTCGCGCTGGCCACCGACGCGAGCCGTGCCGGCCCGCTGGCCGGCGGCGAGGCGGCCGACCAGATCTTCGCGCAGCAACTGCGCGCGCTCGGCCAGACCGGCGACGTGCTGGTGGTGATCGATCCCGCCGGCGACACGCCGCGCGCGCTGGCCGCGGCCGCCGAGGCACGCGAGCGCGAGATCACCGTGATCGCGCTGACGGGCAAGGGCGGCGAGCTGGCCGCCGCGCTGTCCGATACCGATATCCATATCGGCGTGCCGTCCGACCGGGCGTTGCGCATCCAGGAAGTCCATCTGCTGACCATCCATTGCCTCTGCGACGGCATCGACGCGATGCTGCTGGGCGAGGACTGATTCCAAGGAGAGCTTGTCGATGACACCGAGCCGCGTCGGACCGACGCTTGTGAGAACCACCCTGATGATCGCCTTGTCGGCCGGCCTGGCCGCCAGCCTGCAGGGCTGCGTGCTGGCCTTCGCCGGCGCGGCGGCCGGCGGCGGCGCGCTGATCGCCACCGATCGCCGCACGCTGGGCGCGCAGACCGAGGATCGCGAGATCCAGATCAAGGCGGCCTCGCAGATCAAGAGCGGCCTGCCGGACGAGGCGCACGTCAACGTGACGGTGTTCAACCGGCGCGTGCTGCTGACCGGCGAGGTGCCGAACGACGCCTCGAAGCAGCGTGCCGAGGAGATCGTGCGCGCCATCAACAACGTCAACGCGATCGTCAACGAACTGGCGATCCAGCCGGCCGCCACGCTGTCCGACCGCACCAACGATTCCTATCTCGAAGGTCGCGTGAAGACCGCGCTGATCGCCGAGAAGGGTATTTCGGCGAACGACTTCAAGGTGGTCTGCGAGCGCGGCAACGTCTATCTGCTGGGCCTGGTGACGGTCGACGAGGGCAGCCGCGGCGCCGATGTCGCGAGCCGCGTGCCGGGCGTGGTGCAGGTGGTGAAGGTGTTCCAGTACATCAAGCCGGCCGACGCGCCGGGCCTGTCCAACGCCAGCGCGCCTGCCAGCGACGCCGGCGTGTCGCAGCCGGCGCCGGCCGTCGACGTCGGCCCGACGGTGGGCGCGGTGCCCGATTCGAGCGTGACCGCCACGCCGCTGCAATCGCCGGCGCCGGTTTCGGCCTCGCCGAACGTGCATCCGGGCAATCCGAAGGCGGGGGCGCAATGAGCGGTGGTGTCACGATCCGCCGCGCCGCGGCCTTCGCCGCGACGGCGGTGCTGCTGGGCGCGGGCCTGGCGGCGGCGCCTGCCGCGCGCGCGGCCGACGACGGCCTGCGCGTGGCGCGCGCCAATGCCTGCATGGGCTGCCACGCGGTCGACCGCAAGCTGGTGGGTCCCTCGTTCAAGGACGTGGCCGCGCGCTACAAGAACGATCCGGGCGCGGCCGCCAAGCTCGAGAAGAAGGTCCGAGACGGCGGCTCGGGCGTGTGGGGCGTGATCCCGATGCCGGCCCATCCCGGCATGAGCGACGCCGACGTGAAGGCCGTCGTCAAATGGGTGCTGGCAGGCTCGCCGTCCTGAACGGCGGGCGGCGAGGGGTGGTAAAGATCCCTTCGCGAGACGGCCCGAGTCGCCCGCGAAAAACTTTTTGGGGGCGGCTTGCCATCCTCGTCGCGGCTTGTGTATGATCGACGGATGTTGGGGGGGTAGCTCAGCTGGGAGAGCGTCGCGTTCGCAATGCGAAGGTCGGGAGTTCGATCCTCCTCCTCTCCACCAACGAATCACCAGAAAGCCGGCCTTGTGCCGGCTTTCTTCATTTCCGGCGCGGTTTCATCCGCCCACCGCTCCCTCCAGCAGGAAGAACACCACGAAGCCGACGAAGAACGCCGCTGTCGCCAGCGGCGTGTCGGGCACCTCATGCGCCTCGGTCAGCAGTTCCTCGGTGACCAGGTACAGCAGCGCGACCGTGCCGAGCCCGAGCAGGGCCGCGTAAGGCGTGGGCGGCAGCCCCGAGAACACGGCGTTGCCGATCACCGCCGCCAGGCTCAGCAGCGCCGACATCGCCATCGGGATCGCGATCGCCAGCGTGCGGCCGATGCCGGCCGCGGCGAGCGCCGCGCTGACCGAGAGCGCGAGGAACAGCACTTCCAGCGTCAGCGCGACGGTCAGGATCAGCCCGGTCTGGTCGCCGGCCGAGAAGGCGATGCCGAGCACCAGGCCGTCGATCAGCAGGTCGATGGCGGTGACGATGATCAGGCTGACCGGCAGGCGCGCCGTCTCGAGCCGGGTCTCGACCACTCGCGACAGCGCGCGGATCGCCAGCATCAGACCGAGCCCCAGCGCGAAGCCGACCACCACGGGCAGGCTGGCGTAGGTGCGGTCCTTGGGCAGCAGTTCGAGCGCGGCGGCCGAGAACACGATGCCGGCGGTGAAGTGCTGGATCAGGCTCGAGGTGGCCGGGCGGGGCGGCCGCAGCGCGGCGACCAGCGCGCCGAGGCAGGCCGCCACGATGGGCGGCAGCGTCAGCAGGGCGAGTTTGACGGCGGGAGTCATGGCGCGTTCAGGCGGCGGGCGCCGCGCATTGCGGGCAGAACCGCGCGCCGGCCGGCAGCGTATTCCGGCATTGCGAGCAGGCCGCCGCCGGCAGGGCCGCCGCGCATTGGCTGCAGAACCGCGCGCCACGCGGGCTGGGCGCGCGGCATTGCGGGCAGGCCACGGGATCGGCCGCCGAAGGTAGCGAGGACGGCGCCGGCGAAGCGGCGGGCGAAGGTGGCTGCCGCTCGCCGCGATGATGCCCCGACCCCGTCGACGACGCATGACCCTGTCCGCCGCCGTGATGGCCGCCGTGCCGCTTGTTTCCCCAGAAGCTCATTCCGTACTCCTTGATAAAGAGCGCGATGGCGCGAGAGGCGCACCCGCCGGGCGGGCCCGCGGCAGGGCAGCCGTTGCCGCGCCGCGGATCGCAGGAACGTAGTAAACACCCTGAAGCCACTTCAGGGTCAACCGCGCGGAACACGACCCGCCGCGCGGCCCGGGATCGCCTAGTTCGGCAGCTTGACCGGCACCGGCCGCGTCAGCAGGTCGACGTAGTAGTCGAAGAAGCGCGCGTTGTCGAAGCGCTTCACGATCCGCATCTTCTGCAGGCCCGGCGGCGGATTGCTGGCATACCCGGTCGACTTGCCGTCGTTCGCGCCGAAGCTGGTGTCCACGTCCACCCATTCGTCGACGGTCTGGGTCGCGAAGCTCGGGTCCATCAGGTAGGCGATGGTCAGGGTGTCCCAGATGTTGGTGGTGTAGTTGGGATTGGTCTCGAAGCCGTTCTTGCCGTCGAAGCCATAACCGTTCAACTGCTTGAAGATTTGCGTGATGGCGGTCTGCCTGGCGGGATCGCGCGTGATGCGGTCGTAGACGCTCTTGTCCATGCGCACCGTGTCGGTCACGTCGAGCGGCACCACCACCTGCTTGATCGGCAGGCGCAGCACCTCGCGCGCGGCCTCGGGATCGAACCACCAGTTGAACTCGGCCTTCGGCGTGGTGTTGCCGGGCACGTCGATGGCCCCGCCCATGTAGATGATCTGCTTGATCATCGGCACGATCTCGGGATGCTGGCGCGTGGCGAGTGCGATGTTGGTGAGCGGCCCGATCGCGAGGATCGTCACCTGGCCCGGGTTCTGTTTGACGCTGTCGACGATGAAGTCGACGGCGCTCTTGGCCTGCAGCTTGGTATGCGTGGCGAAGCCGTCGGGCGGCGCGACCAGGTCGGCATCCGATTTCGGCTCGGGCGTGTTCCAGGCGCCCAGGTAGCCGTCGCCGCCCGGGGATTGCGCGAGTTCGCGCTGGATGGTGGCGTAGTCGTGCGACAGCGCGTAGTTGGCGCCGGCATACACGCCGATCCGGTCGCCCACGCCGAGCCGCTCGACCGACTTCAGCGCATCCGCCACGCCCTGCCTGAGCCATTGATTGCCGGACACCACCGAAATGCCGAGCACCTCGATGCGGCCTTGCGCCTGCAGTTGGGCGGCCATCACGCCGAGCTGGCCGTCGTCGCTCATGGTGTTGTAGTCGCTGTCGATGATGACCTTGGGCGCCGCGCCTTGGGGTTGCAGCGTGTCGGCGCCGCCGCAGCCGGCCAGGGCGGCGCCCAGTCCCGCGATGCCCGCCGTCAGTGCCAGCTTGAGAATCCAGTGCTTCATGCATGCCTCCGATGTTGTGATGGGTAGCCCGCGCCGTTCGGCATGTCCCCTCGGACCGGCGCGGTGCAAGCATTCTGTATGAACAAGCGGGTCCGGATCAATCTCCGGCGTGGCATCGCCGTCGCGCCTGCCTCGCCCGGCATGGATTCCGGCTGCGACGTTCTAACTTACGAATGCAAATAGTAATGATTCGCGTTTACGATACAATCGCCCGCGGCAGCCTCCTGGAATATGGGTTGGGGGCGCCGATCGAGAACCACTCAAAACGGGGAGTAGCAGATGCAGTTCAAACGTCGTTTCGTCAGGATCGTCGTGCCGGCCGTGCTCGCGAAGACTTGCGCCGTGGCGATGGCCGAGCCCAATCCGGTGGAGACGGCGCGGCCGTCGCGCCAGGCGGAGGGTGGCGCGTCCTCGTCGCCGCTGCGCCGCGAGGAGACCCTCAAGGCGATCTCGGTGACCGCGAATCGCGTGGGGACCACCCAGTTGAGCCGCACCGCCGCCTCGGTATCGGTGATCACCAGCGACGATATCGACGACAACAACGCACGCGACATCAAGGACGCGCTGAAGTACGAGCCGGGCGTCGAGGTGCGCCGCCAGGCCTATCGGCCGAACGGCATCACGGGCGTGTCGGGGCGCGCCGGCAACGAGGGCATCAATATCCGCGGCCTGGAGGGCAATCGCGTGCTGATGCTCGAGGACGGCATGCCGCTGCCGCAGTCGTTCGCCTTCGGCTCGGGCGCGGCGGGCCGCGGCGACTATCTCAACACCGATCTCTACGAGCGCATCGAGGTGCTGCGCGGGCCGACCTCGGTGCTGTACGGCAGCGACGGCCTGACCGGCGCCGTCAACTTCGTCACCAAGGACCCGAAGGCGCTGCTGGCGATCTACCGCAAGCCGACCTATTTCTCGCTCAAGGGCGGCTACGATTCGACCGACCGTAGCTGGGGCTCGACGGCGACCGCCGCGTTCGGCGGCGAGCGCGTGCAGGGCATGCTGGTGCTGAGCGGCCGCCACGGCCACGAGACCGACAACCAGGGCGAGGTGGGCGGGCTCGGCGCGAACCGCTCGAAGCCGGACCCGCTGACCTACAACAACCGCAACGCGCTGGGCAAGATCGTGTTCCGGCTCAGCCGCGAGGACACGCTGAAGCTGACCGCCGAGACGCTCGACAACACCAATTCCAGCGATGGCCTGTCCCAGCTCGGCGGCGCTTATCAATGGGGTGGGCGCAGCTCGCGCGACTACACGGCGAACCGCTACGTGACCGGCAACGATGTGCAGAGCAATCGCGTCAAGCTCGACTACGATCACCGCGACGACAGCAACCCGTATTTCCAGCAGCTGCACGCTTCGGTCTACTACCGAAATGCCCAGACGCACCAGACGCTCGACATCGGCGGCCTGAGCGCGACGGGCGCCGCGGCCAGCCGCTCGCGCGTGAACGACTATCGCGACAACATCCTGGGCGGCAATCTGGTGGCCGACAGCCGCTTCGCCACCGGCGCCTGGCGGCACCAGCTCACCTACGGCTTCGACCTCAGCGTCTCGCACTACAGCACCTCGAGCTCGGCGGCGGGCGAGTGGGTGCCGGGCGGCGACGGTTATCCGGAAGTGTTCCCGAAGACCACCCAGACCAACTTCGGCGCCTACCTGCAGGACGAGGCGCGCTGGGATCGCCTGAGCATCGTGCCGGGCGTGCGCTTCGACTGGTTCCGCATGACGCCGCACGCGGACGCGACCTACAACACCGCCGCGGCCACCTCGACCAAGCCGACCACCGGCCTCACCGACAACGCGGTGTCGCCGCGCCTGGCGCTGCTCTACGAGGTGACGCCGGCCCTGGTGCCCTATGTGCAATACGCACGCGGCTTCCGCGCGCCCTCGGCCTACCAGGTCAACAGCTACTACAACCCGGCCGGCTCCTATGGCCTGTTCTACCAGCAGGTCGGCAACCCGAACCTGCGGCCGGAAACCAGCAACACCTTCGAACTCGGCACGCGCGGCAAGTTCGGCGTCGGCGCGGGCCACGTGAACTACAGCCTGGCCGGCTTCGCGGGGCGCTACAACGACTTCATCGACACCAAGGTGGTGGGCGGCAACGTGCGCTCGCCGAACGATCCGTACACGGTGCAGTACGTGAATTTCTCGAAGGCCTCGATCCGCGGCCTCGAGGCCAAGGCCGACTGGCTGGTCAACGACAGCCTGGAAGTGAAGGGTGGCCTGGCCTGGATCCGCGGCACCGAAACCAAGGACGGCGTGACCACCGGGCTGGATACGGTGCCGCCGCTCGCGGTGGTGCTGGGGCTGCGCTACACCGGCGGCGAGCGCTGGTTCGCGGGCGTCGACCTGACCTACAACTCGCGCAAGAGCAAGTCCGACATGTCGGATCCGAGCTTCTATTCCACGCCCTCGTTCACCATCGTCGACCTGCACGCGGGCTATCGCTTCTCGCGCCACGTCAGCCTGACGGCCGGCATCAACAACCTGTTCGACCGCAAGTACTGGGTCTGGAACGACGTGCGCGGCCTGAAGGACAGCGACGGCGCCGCCACCATCGCGGCCCTTACCGCCCCGGGCCGCAATTTCAATGTCGGCATGAAGATCGATTTCTGATCGGCCGGCCAGGACTTCCCGCTTTTTCATGACCGAGGACACCGCATCATGACCACTGCCTCCACCACCGGCGCCCAGGCCGCCACCCATTCCTATACCCAGGACGCGGCCTCGCTGGCCGCGCTGCGGCGCGATTTCACCACGCTGCGCACCGAGCGCAAGCTGCGCCACCGCGATGCCGCCGCCACGCTCGGCGTGAGCGAGGGCGAGGCGCTGGCCGCCTTCGTCGGCGAGCACGTGGTGCGCCTCGATGCGCGCTTCGTCGAACTCTACGAGGCGATCCCGCTGCTCGGCACGGTGATGACGCTGACCCGCAACGAGGCGGCCGTGCACGAGAAGATCGGCCAGTTCGAGAAGATGAGCCACGACGGCCAGGTCGGGCTCGCGCTCGGCAGCGCGATCGACCTGCGCATCTTCTACGGCAAGTGGGCCTCGGCCTTCGCGGTGCGCGAGGCGAGCGAGCAGGGCGGCGAGCGCAAGAGCCTGCAGTTCTTCGACGCGCAGGGCACCGCGATCACCAAGCTCTACCTGCGTGCCGACAGCGACCACGCGGCCTTCGACGCGCTGGTGACGCGCCACGCGGCGGTGCCGCAGGCCGCGGGCCTGGCGGTCGCGCCCGCGCCGGCGCCCGCCGTCGGCC